>JBFWSD010000822.1:0-4113 GCA_050248575.1 Gemmataceae bacterium | reverse complement strand
ATCCGCTGTTCACAGTGTTCGAGTTGCAGTGAGACCGCGGGCTTGCCGGGCAAATTGCGGTCGAGTTTGACCTTGCCACCGGCTGTCTTGATGGCGGCCACGATCGACTTTTCCGCGGGCATTTCCACACCTTGAAGGGAGAAGCGGGTCACAGAATCCTGCCCCAGGCGGCTGCGCCGGCCGTCTCATTATCCCTTGGTTGATGTTGTCTTCAAGCACGTCGTCAGCCAGATCCCACGGAATCCGGCGACGGGGCGCAGTGACTGGTCACCGATCAGCAACGTCGCCCGCGGTCCCGTCGCGCTCGGCTTTCCATGGGGAGTTGCATTCGGCTCCCCTCATCAATCGTTCGTGTCGACTGGAAACGCCTGTCGAACGAGAGAAACCGAGAGTTCGCGACCAAATAGAGGGGCACCTTCCCAACTGCACCAGTTGCACTCGGCCCCTACTTTCTCGGACGCGGAACCGAGAGAGCGACCAGGTAGCCAACCTGCTCGCAACTCGTTGGCAGGAATGGGGAAAACGCGAAACGCCGAGAGTGGCTCTCTCGGCGCTTGGCGTCTACTCGGCGGTGCCCGGTAGCTCGAAACCTGGACACTAGCGAGGGCGACGGGACTCGACGCAACCACCCAATCGACAGTAACCCCAACTACAGGTTTACAGGCTACAGACAAACCCTGCCGGCTTGCAATCGGATGCCCATCAACAGGGCGTAATTCGTCGCGTGAAGACAATCGTCCGGCTGCGTCTCCGGATGGGTAAACTTGATGCTGCGCTGGAACTTATCGTACTCGGCCACCTCGCAGGCTATCTCGTCCAAGAATGATCCGCATTCTTCTACACGGGGAAACAACAACGACTTTGCCTTGACTCGTTGAAAAAGGACGCCGATCGACGCTGATCGACCTACTGTCCAGCGCCAGAGTATCCCTTCTTGGTGCGGCTCTTGCTCGCTGGTGGAGTACATGATCGCATGCAGGTGGCACTGGAAATCCAGTTCCTTTGCGAGCAACCGATTGTATACGTGGCCATTGCCGCCGCCATCAGCGGCGATGAACTGAGCGCCGAATGTCCGGCAGCGTTCGGCAATCTGGCGGATGACGACATCGGGCTCCTCGGTGGCCCGAAAGCGTTCGAATCGCGCCACCACAAACCGATAGTCTCTGTCCATGTAGCCCAGTGTCAAGGAAGTTTGCGCACGCACCCCGCCCCCCCAGTCGACCCCCGCGACAACGTAATCGCGGTGCTGATGAGGCACATCGTCACACGACCGGGCCATGGGGCACACCTGACAGCACGCCTCGAGTTCGGCACGAGTGACCACATGCTCACCCAGCACCGTAGGCAGTCCCAGACACTCATTTTTGAAGAGAACCGGATCATAGCATCGCTGCCGTTCTAGGAGTTCGAGATAATTGACCCACGGCCGGGTGGGTCGGACCGTTCGGCTCGCCGGCAGAACTTTTTCCAAAATACTGGAAGAAACCGGGCTCGACGGGGAATGGAAGGTAGATGCGAGGAGGTCGCGAGCATGGGCAGCGGACAGCTGAGCAATGTCATCCGTTTTCTGCGTCGGGCGGCCGGCCCGGAAAACAGCGGTGCGGCCACGGATCGACAGTTGCTGGCTCGATTTGCCGACAACCGTGACCAGCCCGCTTTCGCCGAGCTGCTGGCCAGGCACGGAGCGATGGTGCTGGCGACCTGCGCGCGCGTGCTCGGCACCGGTCCAGATGCCGAAGATGCGTTTCAGGCGGCGTTCCTCATCCTGGCTCAGAAGGCTGGCTCCGTCGGGTGGCAGGAAACTGTGGGCGGCTGGCTCCATGAGGTCGCTTATCGGGTCGCCTTGCGGGCACGCCGGGACCTGCTGCGTCGCAACCAGCGCGAAAGGCAGGTGGCGGACATGTCCCGGGCTTCCGTGACCGATCAAGGCGACTTGCGCGAGCTGCTCGACGCCGAGCTGTCGCGCTTGCCCGAGAAGTACCGAGCTCCCCTGGTACTCTGCTACCTGGAGGGCAAGACCAACCAGGAGGCCGCCATGCTCCTGGGCTGGCCGGAAGGGACGCTGTTCAGCCGACTGGCGCGTGGCCGCGAGCTACTACGCGCACGGCTGGGCCGGCACACTGCCATCTTGTCCGCATCCGGGCTGGCGCTTGCGCTTGCCGAGAGTGCCGCGGCTGCCGCGGTTCCCCCCGCGCTCGTGACTTCCACCCTCGAGGCAGCGGCGCTGGCCCATACTGCCAAGGCCCTGGCTGCAGGCGCCATCTCCGCGCGTGTCGCAGCCCTCATTGAAGGAGTGCTCCGAAACATGTTCTGGCTCAAGATCAAGACCCTGGGATTGTGGCTATTGGCCCTGGCCGCTGTCGGAGGCACAGGCATCGCCGCGCTCTCGTATCGCTCGCTGGCGAACGGCGAGGCGACCGAGCTGGCCGCGCTCGTGCCGGCGCCGCTGCCCGTGCCCAAGCCAACCGCATCGAAGCCCGTCGAGAAGGACGGGCTGACCGTCACCGTCGCGCCAGCACTCTCCCGATTTGGCGCCGGCCAGCCCATTACCTTCAAAGTGCATTTCAAGAACACCTCCACGAAAGACCTCTCGTTTCTCCGCACGCCTCGTTACTACTATGACTGGCAATTCCAATTCGGCTCCTGGCGGACTGTCAATGCCGCCAAGCGTGAAGGCGGCGGACGGGAGCCGGCCGTGTTGAAAGTGGGTGAGACGCTGACGGTGGAGGTGCGCATTGACAACACCTTTCTGTTCACCTGGCAGGGGCCGCAATCGAGGCCGGTGCTGCCGCGCCACGATCTGCCCACGGGAGAATACGAGCTGACTCTCTCGATCATCACCCCTGAAGGTTCCGACCGCCGACTGCCGTTGCCCTGGGAGGGACCGCTCCAGACCGCGCCGGTCACCGTCGTCATCGAGCAGCGCCAGGAGCTGCCCGCCAGCGCCAAGGAAGTGATTGACAAGGTCTGGGCCAATTGGATGAAAGGCAAGCGGCTCTACGGCATGCCCAATGGCGGTGACCCCGAGGCGCGTTTGACCTTTGTCGTTGACGATGCGGGAAAGCCGGCAGAGGTCCACGACCCATCGGCCGTCATCGCCCTTCTGCGTGGTCTGCGCGCCCAAAACGACGAGGAAGCGAAGGAGCTGTCCTACCTGGCCATGCTGCTGCTCCGCTTGCAGCATCACAAGTTCCCGGGGCGCGGCGAGTTGCTGCCCGGCAAGCGCGCGGACAACGATCCCGAGAACTGCCTGCAGATCGGCGACTATCGCGTCAACACCGACAAGGGGACGGGCCGCCGCACTATCGCCGACATAACTCTGGTGTCCGGCAGTCGAATCTACCGGGCCACGGTCACCTTCGACGCCAAGGGCGTGCTGGAGAACATCAAGCTCGTCGATTCGGGCATCAGCTTGAATTGACTCCTGCTGTAGTCCTCCGGCGATTTATGACCCGAGCGGAAACCCACCATCAGGGTGTTAATTGGCGGCGCTGGCCGCGTCTTGTAACAAGCAGGTCAAGAAAGGCACTGGCCGGCGAACGAATGAACAAAAACCTAGCCAGATTCTGGAAGGCAGCACCCTGTCGTTACAGTTCCAGATTTGTATCGTCTAACCTACAAATATGAGGAAATCCCATGATTCCTACAACTTCGATGTTAGCACTGATCGTAGTATTCACACCGGTGGAGCGAGATCCTTGCCCTGACCTCAAACTCCTTCAAGGGAGTTGGGTTTTGCGCTCCTACAGTTACCGTGGCAGCCCCGGCAAGGTAGCCCCTTACTGCTTCCTATCGATTTCGGGCAATCGTTTCGCAAAAATCGCTTCCGACGGCATGGAAACGAGAGGCACGCTGGAATTGAACGACAAGGCGCAGCCACCCGAGATCTCGCTTCGCTACGATGGGTCTCTTGTTCCTTGTGTTTATCAGTTGCGCGGCGACACTCTCAAGATCGCGTGCCTGCTTTGGCGACAAGGGAGACCCAAGGACGTGCACGGTACTGGCCGGGACGAAGTGCTTTTTTACTTCGTTCGTGTGAATCCCCGCCCAAGTAGAACAACCAGACCTTAGCACAGGCAACTCTCTCGCACGTCATGTCACGTGCGTTGGTAG
>JBFWSD010000821.1:0-4119 GCA_050248575.1 Gemmataceae bacterium | reverse complement strand
TCGCCAACAAGATGGATCCCGAGGTTTACAACAAGACCTTTGCCACCCTGCGCAAAGCGGTGAACCTGCTCAAGGTCCAGTAGAAGAATATCCTGGCGCTGGCCAAGGACGCGCCGCCGGTCTTGCCCATCGAACAGGACCAGGTCGAGAAGGGCTACGACGACGTGGTCGAAATCCTCAACACCGTGGTCAACAGCGAACTGGGCAAGCTGGAAGACCTGAAGAATCCTGATGTGGAAAAGATGCTCTCCGGCTCGGCGTCGAAGCTGATGGGGCAGATCATGGCCCTGGCGGCCAAGCAGCCCGGCCTGCCGCCGGTCGCCGAAATCCGCAACAAGGTCTCCATCCAGGTCGTGAAGGCCGAGGGGGACCAGGCCGTGCTCAAGTTCGTCGCCGACGACCAGTCCAAGGACGTCGAGATGGTGAAGCACGAGGGCAAATGGCTGCCCAAGAAGATGGTCGACCAGTGGCCCATGGCCATTGCGGAGATCAAGAAGAACATCTCCGAAATCCCTCCGGACGTGCTCAACAAGGCGAAGAACCTGAAGATCCTGGGTGTGGTCGATGCCGAGCTCGACAAGCTGGCCAAGGCCAAGAGCCCTGAAGAACTGCAGAACATGGGCGCTCAGGCCTTCGGCGCGATCATGCAAGCCTACGGGATGGAAAACAAGGAGTAGTCCAAAACTACTTCGGGGTCGGGGGCGTCAGTTACCGGAGAATCGCTCCGGGAACCGGCGCCCCCAGTTCTTTCATTTCGGCTGGCGGAAGAGCACGCCATTCTTCATCACCAGCTTCACCTTGCGTAGGGCCGTGATGTCCGCGCTCGGATCTCCCTCCACGGCGATGAGGTCGGCGAGCAGCCCGGGCTTGAGCGTGCCAATCTTGTCTTCGAGCTTGAGCACCTTTGCTGCCACCGACGTGGAAGCACGCAGGGCCTGCACGGGCTTCATGCCGTAGTTGACCATCAGCTCGATCTCGCGGGCATTGTCGCCGTGGGCGAAGACGCCGGCATCCGAGCCGGTAGCGATGAGCACGCCCGCTTCCATGGCTTCCTTGAACGATTGCCGCTTGGTCTTCTGGTATTTCGGCTCCTCGTCTTGCTTGAGCGGATTCCAGCCGCGGTACTTGCTCATGGCCTCGGCCGCCGCCAGCGTCGGGCAGAGGGCAATCTCCTTCTTGGCCATCAAGCGAAACACTTCGAGATCCACTTCATCGCCGTGTTCGATGGTGGCGACCCCTGCTGCCGCGGCGCGGCGGGCGCCTTCCTTCGTCATGGCATGTGCCGACACCGGGCAGCCCGCCGACTTCGCGGTCGCCACGATCAGCTCGAGTTCCTCGATGGAGAAGGTGGCCTTGCCCCCCTTGTCGGGGTTCCAGGTGTCGCAGTAGACCTTGATCCAGTCGGCCCCCTTGCCGATCTGATCGCGGACGATGACGCGGAGCTTGTCGCCGTCTCCTTCTTCCACGCCTTGCGGAATCTTCCACTCGGGAGCAAAGCCCTTGGGGCCGTAACTGCCCGAGGCGGCGATGGCCCGCGTTACGACGAGCAGGCGCGGCCCGGGAATGATGCCTTCGTCGATCGATTGCTTGATGCCGACGTCGGCGTAGCCCGCCCCTTCAGTGCCCAGATCGCGGATAGTGGTGAAGCCGGCCAGCAGCGTGGCCTTCGCATGATTGGTGGCCCGGCACACGCGCAGGGCCAACGGCTCTTTCAACACCTGGTCGTTCCAGGTTGTCTCGTTGTAAGGATGCAGGAGCAAGTGCGTGTGGGCGTCGATCAGCCCGGGCAGCAACGTCATGCCGGGCAGCTCGATGATGCGCGTCCCCTCGGGCGCCTTGACCTTGTCGGCCGGCCCGACGCTGTCGATCTTGTCCCCCTTGACCAGCACGACCCAGCCCGCCTGCGGCATGGCGGCGCTGCCATCATAGACGCGGGCAGGCTTGAGGAGGATGCTCTTCGTCTCCTGGGCGGAGAGTGGGAAGGCGGTGACGAAGAAGGAGGCGGCAGCAAGCAGCGCCAAGGTGATTCGCGTCATGAGGCAATCATCTCCGCAATGAAAAGGCGTGCTAAGGATCGGGGACATACTCGGGCCGGTCTGCCAGGGCGACCAGGTCGACTGCTCACTCCCCTACCAGGAACCTTGCCGAATCCTCGATCCAGCCCGCGTTCCAGTGGTGGCGGTCCTTCTTCTCGTCGCGATACTCGTGCGGGATCTCGAGCTTGTCCAGCAGGGCGTGGATGGTCTGGTGGTGCTTGCGGAAGTTGTTGTAGCCCGTGAGGGCCAGTCGCTTCTCCTTGCCGAGCTGCTTGCCCTTGCTCGCGAGCAGCTTATCGATGCGGTAGTTCTCGTAGTTTTCCTGGGTGCCGAAGATGTCAGCGCCGCCGTAGGCCGGCTTGTCGAGGGCCACCGGCGCATCCCAGGCGGCCGCTCTTTCGAAGACGTCGGGATGGCGCAGCAAGAGTGTGAAGGCGCCGCAGCCCGACTTGCTGAAGCCAAGCAAGAGGCGGCCCTTCCGCTCGGCACTCACCGGGTAGTTCTTCTCGATGAAGGGGAGCACGTCTTTCAGCAGGTAGGATTCTTGCTGCTTGCCCGCGTCGGCAGGATGATCCGCGTACCAGGGCAGCTGCGAAAACGTGGGGGCCACGAAGACGACGCTCAGCTTGTTGTGCAGATCGAGTTTCTTGACCTCGAGCAGCCCGTCGCCGAAGCGCGACTCGCTGCCCGCTTCCACGGGCAACACGTAGATGACGCGATAACGTTTGCCCTTCTCCAGCTGGTCGGGCAGCAACACCCGGATCAGGGTTGGCTTGCCCTGGAACTTCGATGCGAGAGTGTGCTGGACGATGCCGTCCTTGTCTGTTTCGGCGGCGAGCGCACCGGCGGGCCACCAGAAGACCAGCCCGAGGAATAAAGGCAGCCTGTTCATGAGCGTCTCCGCAAGTCAACGTCACGGGGTCTTGTCGAGCAGCTCGCGCAGCCGGCGCAGGGCACGCAGATGGCGCATGCCGGCGGCGGCCTCGCTCAGCCCGAGCGCATCGGCCACTTCCTGATTCGACATCTGCTCGAAGTGCCGCATGAGCAAGACTTCACGATCGTCCTCGCCCATTTCCTCGAGCACGCTGCGCAGGCGGCGCTGCAGTTCCTGCCGCAGCGCTGCGCTCGCCGGGGTCAACTCGCGGTCGATGAGCTCGCCGGCCAGGTCGAGCGAAGAGCGGTCGGGCCAGTTGGCCTGCAAGGCCTTCTCGCGATCCACGCTGCGCCGCTGCGCCTGGCGATGGCGGCGATGCGCGTCGATGATGTGATCCTTGGCCAGATGCCGCAGCCACAGGTGAAAGGGCATGCCGGGATTCTTGAGATAATCGCCCAGCCGCTTGCTGGCTTCCAGCATGACTTCCTGCACGATGTCGCTGGCATCGACGCGGGCAGCCAGGGCCGGATCGAGTCGCAGCCCGATCATGCGCCGGACCGGCTCGCGATGCCGGTTGAGGAGCTGATCGACCGCCTCGGGCTGCCCGGAGCGGACACGGTCCAGGATCTCTCTGGTTTCGTTGCCTTCGGGCCACATGGCGACCTCGTGTAATGTTCGCTCCACGGATAGAATACACGAAAATGGCCCACCAACGCGAACCTTGTTCCTCACGACCAGCTCACAGTATCATGGATCCCAAGAAACGCGAGCTACGCAAACTGAAGCGGGAGGTCAAGCGGGCCGGCAACAAGAAACGCCGACACCGGTTGAAGCAGGACCTGGCCCGCAATCCCGAAGAGGCCCAGTTTTCCGAAGAGAAACTGGGCCGCTACCGCTCCGCCGACTTCAATGGCCTGGATGCCGACAGCACGCGGCGTCGGCCCGCCGACGACGAGGACGCAACTACTTGACGACTCCTTGTGCTTCGGCCAGCAGGACCTGTACAGCAAGGACATCGGTCAAAGCGGAACGATCCTTGCCAGGCTCTTGCCGCCAGTCCTTGGCACGCTGGAGGCAGACCTTCGCCTCTTCCTTCTTGCCCATCTCCCAGCAGGCCAGCGCCAGCACCAGATTATCGAGAGGCACGGCCCGCGCGTTGACCGTTGCTTCATCACGCAAGGATTGTTCGGCCAGCCGGATGGAATCCTC
>JBFWSD010000820.1:0-4126 GCA_050248575.1 Gemmataceae bacterium | reverse complement strand
GGGCCGGCAGCCGTACATGTCGTCGGTGTTTCAGAACTTTGCCCGCAAGAAGTGGGTGGTGCCGTTCTCGGTGGCCATCTGGAGCGGCGACGACCAGGGCTCGCGCGTGATCGGCGTGCTGACCGCCACGGTGCTGCTGGGCGATTTTGGCGAGCTGCGCAGCGACGACCGGCAGGAGTTTGCCACGCTCGTCAATCTGTCGACCGACGTGACGGGCAAGCGCGGGCTGATCATGCAGCACCCCAGCCTGGCCGCCCTGAGCGGACAGCGCGGCGCCACCATTCCCGATTATCGCCTCGATTCGGACACGATCCATTTGCTCGAGGAACTGTCGCGGAAGATGCGGCTCTTGCAGCGCGAGCACCAGCCGATGGAAGAGGCCATGAACAACCAGGCCTACCAGCAGTGGAGCGTGGACTATCACGATCCGGTCGGCGACGAGTTCAGCGGCGTGTGGCTGGCCGAGGCCTGGCCCGTGTCTCTCAGGATGCGCGACAACCGCACGGCCAGCACGGGCTGGGTCGTCATCGTACAGCAACGCCTCAGCGAGGCGTTGCAGCCCGTGGATTCCTTGAAGGCCCAGCTGTTCACGCTGGGCTTGTGGGCCGTGGGCGTGGCCGTGGTGCTGGTCACGGCCCTGTGGGCTTTCGTGGGTGTGGTGCTCAATGATTCGCCGCGGTCGCAACTGGTGCGCGCTTTTCGCAAACGCGTTGGCCTCCGCACGTCCTATCTCTCCAAGACGGCTTCCGGAGGCACGCAGCACAGCGGCGGCACGCAACGCACCGGCGGCACCCAGTTCAGCAGCGGCGGACATGGCACCGAGCTCAGCCGAAGCGGCGGCAGCGAACGCGTGCCATGACGTCCAGAGGACAGCTCATGCCAGAATTGATCGCCAATGGCAACCATCAAGATGAACACTGGCGCCGGCCCCTCCTGCCGGGCCAGCGCATCATCGTGGGCCGACAGGCCGGCGACTGGTCGGTCCCCTGGGATCCGCTCATCTCGCGCCGCCACGTCGAGCTTACCCTCAAGAACGGCAGGCTCAAGGTCCAGTGCCTCGACGACGCCCGCAACCCTGTTTTCCTCAAAGGCGAGGAGAAGAAGTCCTTCGAAGTGGCCGAAGGTGAGTTCTTCGTCATCGGCGAGACGACCTTCATTCTTTCGGACGAGAAGGCCGAATCTGCCCCCGCCAGCGAACAGCAACAGCAACTGCTGCAGGAACGGACCATCAGTGCCCCGGAGCTCAGGCAGCTCAAGTTTCAAGATGCGCCGCACCAGATCGACGTGCTCAGCCGCCTGCCCGAGGTGATTTCCGGGTCGGCCAACGATGCCGAGCTCTATACGCGGCTGGTGAACATGTTGCTGGCCGGCATTCGCAAGGCGGAGGCGGTGGCCCTGGTGGAACTCGATCCCGACGAGGAGATCAATGTGCCGGCGCGGCTGTTGCACTGGGATCGCCGGCTGTCGGGGGGCGATTTCCGGCCCAGCCAGACGCTCATAGGCGAGGCCGTTCGCAATCGCCGCCAGACCGTGGTGCATGCCTGGGGCGCCAACGACCAGACCGATTTCACGGCGGCGGGCAACTTCGACTGGGCTTTTTGCACGCCCGTGCCCGGCGCCGCCTGCAAGGGCTGGGGCATCTACGTGGCGGGCCGCGTCGCCGGCGACGTCGCCGTGCTCCTTGGCAAGGGAAAGTGGGAAACCAGCCAGCTGGCCGACGATCTCAAGTTCACCGAGCTGGTCGCCTCCATCTTCGGCTCGCTGCGCGACGTGCATCACTTGCAGCATCGCCAGGCCAGCCTGAGCCAGTTCTTCTCGCCTACCGTCATGCGCGAGCTGGCCGACGGCGATCCTGCCGAGGTGCTCAAGCCGCGCGAGACCGAAGTGACCGTCCTGTTCTGCGACCTGCGCGGCTTCTCGCGCGAGTCGGAGAAGGGGGCCAGCGAGCTGATGAACTTGCTGGCCCGCGTCAGCAACGCCCTGAAGAAGATGACGCAGAACATCCTGGAGCAGGGGGGCGTGATCGGCGACTTTCACGGTGACGCCGCCATGGGGTTCTGGGGCTGGCCGGTGGCGCAGCCCGACTCGGTGCTGGCGGCCTGCCAGGCGGCGCTCGGCATTCGCCACGTCTTCAACGAGGCGTCGCAGTACTACAAGCACGCGCTGGCCGGGTTCAAGGTGGGCATCGGCGTGGCCACGGGCACGGCGGTTGCCGGCTCGATCGGTTCCTCCGACCAGGTCAAGGTGACAGTGTTCGGCCCGGTGGTGAATCTGGCCGCCCGTCTCGAGGGGATGACCAAGATCCTGGGGGCGCCGATCCTCATGGACGAGGCCACCGCGCAGATCGTCAGGTCACAGATGCCGAAAGAGATGGGCCGCTGCCGCCGCCTGGCCCGCGTCAAGCCGTATGGCCTCGACAAGCCGCTGCTGGTCCACGAGTTGTTGCCCTCCTTTCGCGAGCACCCGATTCTGCGCGACGACGACATTGCTACCTACGAGTCGGCGGTCGACGCCTTCATCGACGGCGACTGGCGCCAGGCCATCACCCTGCTGCAACGCGTCCCGCCCGAAGACGACGTCAAGGACTTCCTGACGGGCTACGTCTGCCTGCGGCACCGCAACCCGCCGGAAGGCTGGGAAGGGGTCATTGCCCTGGAAAGCAAGAGTTAGTCCGTGCTCCGTGGCGCCGTCAGGATGTGTTCAATCGTGTAGGCTGCTAGTCCATCGATTCCAGCATGCCCTGCATCTCGTCGGCGGGGTGTTGTTCCCCCTGGCTGCGGGCCGTGGCGATGCCGGTCGTCAGCACCGCCCGGGCTTCCTCGTCCTTGCCCAGGCGGAGCAGGGCTTGCCCGCATTGCTGGTAGGCGGGCACGTACTTCGGAGCGCGGCCGATCAGGTCGTGGAACCTGGCCACGGCGGCCTCATCGTCTCCGTCGCTGACGCAGATCATCGCCAGGTCGTAGTGGAGCAACGGATCGTCGGGATTCTCGGCGAGCAACTCCTCGATCCTCTGCTTGCGCGTTTTCTCGGCCATGCGTTTCGTCCCTTCGAAAGTGGTACGAAGTCAGTGTACTGCGGTCCGCGGTCGGTTGGCAGTCCTCCGTCGCTTACGCTCCCGGTTCGCCGGGTCAACTTAGCGGCCGCTTGCGCGCCCGGCTCGCCGGGTCAACGCGGCGTCACGGTCGTCACGATCGGCGCGACCGCTCCAGTTGCCCGGTGCGGTTGATCCGGCACAGCAGTTTTGACAGTTCTCCTTGCGTCGCGGGCCGCTGTCAAGCTGGTGAATCTGGCGAACGCTCCTTCAGGCCGCCCGCGTACGCAACCGAAAGGTATAGCAAACCGTGACTTGCTGATTGAATGCCGCAGCAGCTTTGGGATACACCATGAGAGCAACCCTTGTGTCAGGCAAGTGCGCCCTTCTTCGACCTGCGTGGTTCGTCTTACTCCTTACTCTGCTGATGACGTCGACACCTGCCCTGCGGGCCGCCGATGAGGGCCGCGAGGACGACCCGCGCCGCTCCCGCATTGTCCGCGTGGTCGACCGCGTCAAGGCCGCGGTGGTCAACATCCACAGCGAACGCACCGTGCGCGGGCCGGCCGTCGAAGAGCTCTTCTCGCACACGCCCTTGCAGAACCGCGTCAACGGCATGGGCACCGGCATCGTCGTCGATGCGCGCGGCTTCGTGGTCACCAACTATCACGTGGTGGAAGACGTGAGCGTGCTGCGCGTGCGGCTGGCCGATCACAGCACGCACAACGCCCGGGTGGTGGCGCGCGATCGCGAGAACGACCTGGCCCTCATCAAGGTGGACGTGGAGCAGCCCTTGCCGACCATCCCGCTCGGCACGGCCAGCGACCTGATGGTGGGCGAGGACGTCATCGCCATCGGCAACGCTTACGGCTACGACTACACCGTCACGCGCGGCATCGTCTCGGCGGTCAAGCGCGACGTCTCGCTCAATCGCGAGATCTCGTACAAGAACCTGATCCAGACGGATGCCAGCATCAATCCGGGCAAGTCGGGCGGCCCGCTGCTCTATATCCATGGCGAGCGGGTGGGCGTGAACGTGGCCTTCCGGGCGGGGGCGCTGGGGATCAGCTTCGCGATCCCGGGGGTAGCGAGGTG
>JBFWSD010000819.1:0-4131 GCA_050248575.1 Gemmataceae bacterium | reverse complement strand
AGTTGCGCGCGTCGCGGAAAACGATACGATCGCCGCGCTCGAGATGGCGGAGCCACTCGGCATCGATGGGCACGACCGCGTCGGCGTGGTTGGGTGGCGCGGCGGGCTGCGCGGCGGCAGTCAACCAGATGCGTGCGGGGGCCAGGACCTGTCCGTGCAGATCGCGGCGCGGGCGGTACTTGAGGACTTGCGGCCCGGCTTCGAGCGGCCCGGTGCGCAGCTTCGGGCCGGCCAGGTCCATGAGTAAGCGGCAAGGACGATTGAGGTCGCGTTCGGCCCGCCGCAGGTGGGCGGCCATCTGCGCCCACGCCTCCGGGCCATCGTGAGCACAGTTCACGCGCATGCAATCCATGCCGCTCTTGACCAGGTCGTGGACGAGCGTGTAATCGTCGGCCGCCTCGGAAGGCATGGTGACCATGATGCGGACCTCGTGTCCGCGCGGCGGCGGGCCCAGCAGCAGTTCCGTGTGCTTGTCGAGGAGGGCATCTCCCTCGGACATGCTGAGGCTTGCCGGGGATGGCTTGCTGGCGAGCCCCGCCAGTGAGTGCAGGGCCCCGAGCACCGTGTCGATGTTCGATAGCACGTGCGATTCAGCCCGGCCCAGCGAAGACAGCCCGAGGCCCGCAAGCTGCTCCTGTAACGGACGCAGATCGTGGCGTCGCAGCGCGAGGTAATGGAGCAAGTTGGCCCCGCTGCGCCGGAAGGCGGGCCGCAGCCTTTCCAGCGCGCTGGAAGCCGTCCGCTCGAGCTCTTCCATTTCTGCGCGAACTGCCTGCAGCCTGGCGATGAGTGGTTCCAGCTGGGTGCGAGTTGGTGACATGTTGTGCCTGCCTGGCAAAGTTGCCGAGATCCGTTCTCCCTCGGTCATTCTATTCCGGGCAAGAGAGAGGGCGTGTCTTCATGAGAACTTCTTGAGCGCGGCGCGCTTCGATCGTGTCGCACCTTCCTCGTCTCCAAAGTGCGAGAATGCCCCGGAGCCCCTGCGCCCGTATCATACAACTGACAGAAAAGACAGCGAAGAAGCCGGGCTTCGGAAGCTACAGAAACGGGTGCCCGCAGCCCGCGTAGCCCGGAAGCCGGGCGGCTCGCATGGTCGCCTCAGGGGCCGCTCATGTTGTTTCGACTGAATGGAGTCACGAAGTCCTATGGCCCGATCACGGCGCTTTCACAGCTGAATGTGGAAGCGCCTGAAGGGGCCGTCGGCTTGCTTGGCCCGAACGGCGCGGGCAAGACGACCATGATCCGTGCCCTGCTCGGGCTCATCAATCTCGATGCGGGTTCGGGCGAGGTGCTCGGCCTGGACATCCGCCGTCAGGAGCTCGAGGTCCGCCAGGCGATCGGCTTCGTGCCGGAGGATGAATGCCTGTTTCCGGCGCTGCCCGGCGTGGAGTTCGTGGCCTACGCGGGCGAGCTGTGCGGCATGGCGCACGCGGATGCCATGCAGCGGGCTCACGAGGTCCTCAACTATGTTGGCCTGGAAGAGGCCCGTTATCGGCTGGTCGATTCGTACTCCACCGGCATGAAACAGCGGCTCAAGCTGGCCGCCGCCATCGTGCACGACCCCAGGCTGCTCATCCTCGATGAGCCGACCAACGGGCTCGACCCGACCGGCCGGCACGAGGTGCTCGAGCTGGCCCGCGATCTCGCCCACAACAAGGGCATGAGCCTGCTCTTCTCGAGTCATCTGCTGCCCGATGTGGAATCGGTCTGTCAGCATGTGCTGGTGCTGGGCAAAGGCCGCGTGCTGGCCCAGGGGGATGTCCGCCAGCTCAAGGAGTCGCATGCCAACACGTTCGAGATTCGCTTGAAGGGGGAAATGGAGCATTTCGGCCAGCGGCTGCGCGCGGCGGGCTGCGCCGTCAAGCCACGCGAGGATCTGCTACTGGTGACCCCGCCCGCCGGGCAAGCGGAACGCTTCCTCTGGGAGCAAGCCGCCTCGGCCCAGGAGCAGATCCGTCACTTGCGGCCCCAGCGCAGCACGCTCGAGGAGATCTTCTTGCAAGCGGTGGAGGATCGCCAGTAAGAGCTTTGGCGCGCAAGTACACACGAACAACGACGGCCTGCTGACGACACCACGGACCACAGACCACGGACCACGGGCTAGCGATGCCAATCTTCGACCAAGGCTATCAGCACTGGAACGGGCCGCTGGCCAGCAATGCCTGGCGCTGGCTGGCCATCACGCGCCATGGCATTCGCAGCCAGTTCGCCAATCGTTGGCTGAAGTTCATGCTGCTGGGCTGCTGGTCTCCCGCGCTGATGCTGGCGGGCGCCCTGGCTCTGTGGGGCTTGCTCGAACAGCAGTCCGAATCGGTCGTGCCGTTCTTGAAGCAGGTGCTGCCCGGATCGCTGATCGATCACCCGACGACCTATCGCAACGCGGCCTGGACGCTGGCCTTCGGCATCTACTTCAAGGTGCAGCTGGTGCTGGCCTTGTTGCTGGTGCTGATCGTCGGGCCCAACCTCATCAGCCGCGATTTGCGTTACAACGCCTTCCCGCTCTATTTCTCGAGGCCGATCCGGCGCGTCGATTACTTCGCGGGCAAGCTGGGAGTCATTGCCTTCTTCCTGGCGCTGGTGGCCATCGCGCCACCGCTGGGGGCCTATGTGCTGGGCGTGTGTTTCAGCCTCGATCTCGCCGTGATCCAGGACACCTATCAACTGGTGGGGGCCAGCATCATCTACGGCCTGGTGATCATCGTGTCGGCGGGCACACTGATGCTGGCGATGTCTTCCCTGTCGCGGCGTTCGGTCTACGTGGGCATTTTCTGGGTCGGCTTCTGGGTGGTCAGTAACTGGACCAGCTCGATTCTGGTGGACATGAGGCAGAATCGTGCCGTCGATGAGCATGTGCGCGAGGTGATGGAACGCTGGGTGGCCGAGAACAAGCCACCGCCCGGCGTGCCCATGATGAATGAGTGGCAGCCAGACCTGCGCGGCCTGCGTCGGGTGCCGCGCTTCGGGCCGGAAGCACGCTGGATCGAGGCGTGGCGCCACGCGCGCGACCAGAGCGTCGCCCATGGCTTCGCCGAGTCCGCCCGGAACGACTGGCGCTATCTGTGTTCCTATTCGACGAATCTCGATCGGGTGGGAGACGCGCTCCTGGGCACGGATGCGGCCTGGCAGCGCTGGGGAACGATCACCCTGCGCACGGAAACGATCGCTGCGCGAATGACCTGGCACTATCCGTGGAGCTGGTCGGCAGCTGTGCTGGCCGCCCTGGTGGGACTTTCGTTATGGATCTTGACCACGCGCGTGAAAACGCTGGACCGCCTGAAGTGAAGCCGGTGTCCGTGCCCGAGGCGCTGGTCGAGTTCGACGGCGTCTCCAAATGGTACGGCAACGTCATCGGCCTCAACAAGCTCACGCTGCGCCTGCCCCCGGGCATCACCGGTCTGCTGGGCCCCAACGGCGCGGGCAAGTCCACCTTCCTCTTGCTGGCCACCGGGCAGCTGCGGCCCAGCCAGGGGCAGGTCCGCGTGCTCGACCAGCCGGTCTGGAACAACCCGGCCCTCAATCGCCACATCGGTCTGTGCCCGGAGCAAGACGCCTTCTACGAGTGGATGACCGGGCGCGACTTCGTCACCACCTGTGCCCGCCTGAGCGGGCTGATCGGACGCGTCGCCCGCGACGCGGCCCACCAGGCGATCGTCACGGTCGGCATGCTGCAACACATGGACCGCCCCATCAGCGGTTATTCAAAGGGGATGCGGCAGCGCATCAAGCTGGCCCAGGCCCTCGTGCACGACCCGCAGGTCCTGTTTCTCGACGAGCCCTTCACGGGCACCGATCCGGTGGCCCGGCGCGATCTCATGGATGTCATCCGCAAGCTGGCCGCCTCGGGCTGCAGCGTGCTCGTTTCCAGTCATGTGCTGCACGAGGTGCACACGCTCACGCCCAATATCGTGCTCTTGCATCGCGGCCGACTCGTCGCCGAAGGGCACGTGCGACAGATTCGCGACCTGATCGACAAGCACCCGCACCGCATCGTATTGGTGTGCGAGAGTTATCGCACCCTGGCGGCGCGGCTGGTCGAATGCGAGGACGTGGAGGGAGTGAGGATACAACCGAGCGAATCCGCGGTGCTGGTCGAGACGCGGCAGCCCGACGTGTTCTACGCGCGGCTGCCCG
>JBFWSD010000818.1:0-4132 GCA_050248575.1 Gemmataceae bacterium | reverse complement strand
GAAGGACGGATCACCCCCGTGGTTATTGGACGTGGTTCGTGGGGGAATGGTTCCGCAAACATTACTTGGGCATGATCATCATGAAGATGACGGCGGATACCACGGCAACGAGGATAGCCACCAGGATCAGCCCAGCCGTACCCAGCTGCTCTTCAAGAGAGACCTTCTCGGCGGGGGGCTCGGCTGTGGCCTGATCGGTTTCGACATGCTCCAGATCGGGCAACTCTGCGGGCGGAGCCGGCGGCCTGGCGGCCGGTCGACGCAACACCGCCTCCCTGCTGGGCAAGTTGGTACTGGGCCGGGGCGGCAACGGTGGCCTGGGGGGCGGAGCCGGTCGCGCCGGCGCTGGGGCGGCTTCTTCCACTTCCTCGAGATCTTCGAGTGGTTGCGGTGGCGGAGCAGGACGGGCCGGAGCTGGCGGCCGTGCGGGCGCGGCTTGTGGACGGGGTGCGGGCCTCGCCTGTGCTGGTGCCTGAGCTGCAGGGGCCTTGGGGGCTTGCGGGGCTGCGGCGGCAGGTCGGGGCGGCGGAGAGGGTCGGGTTGCGGGCGCTGCTGCCGGTGGAGCCGGTGCCTGGGCCGCGACTGCCGGTGCTTGCGGCCTTGCAGGTGGTGCCGCAGGTGCCGGACGGGCCGGTGCTGGCTTCGCCGCCGCAGGGGCCGCTGGAGCGGCTGGGACGGCTGGGGCCACGCGGCCGTTGTCGCGCGGCACCGCCACTTTTGCCCCACCCTGGATGAGCGGCTTCAGCGCTTCCGCCGCATCGCCTGCGCGCGGGTAGCGATCCTCCGGCGACTTTTGCATCAGCTTCTCGACGACCGCGATCAATTCCTCGGGCACATCCGGAGCCAGTTCCCCGATGGAGGTTGGCTGCTTCATTTGGTGGGCCATCATCTTTTCGACAGCCGTTCCCTCCGGGAAGGGGTACTGCCCGGTCAGCAGGTAATAGAGAACACAACCAAGGCTATACTGGTCGCCGGCCGCCGTCCGATTCGTCGGGTCGAGGATGCTCTCCGGACTGCCACAATCCAGACCGCTGGTCAGGGTATTGGCGGTCGACATCGTGTCGACCAGCGATTCTCCTTCCGACTCGGCCAGCAGGGCGCCGATGCCGAAGTCAAGGATGCGAATCTGGTTTTCCTTGGTGACCAGCAGATTGGAGGGCTTGATGAGCCCGTGGATCAGCTCTTTCGAGTGGCAGACATCGAGCCCCTCGGCCGTCTGCATGACGTACTGGGCCGCCTGCTCGGGTGCAAGCCGCCCTTGCTGCTGGACGATCAGATCGAGCGAGGTGCCATCGACGAGCGGCCAGGCCAGGTAATGGGTGCCGCCGGAGGTGCCGACGTCGACGAAGGGAACCACTGAAGGATGCCGGCATTGCTCGAAGGCGCGGACCTGACGGCGGGCAATGCGGACGTTCCACATGCTGCGGCGCGGCAACACCTTGACGGCGTACCACTTATCGTCGTTCTTGTTGTGTGCCTTGTAAACGGTGCCCATGCTGCCCGAACCGAGGGCATCGACGAGGGTGTAGGGCCCGAGCACCAACCCCTGGGTTTTGCCTTGGAGCAAACGTTCGGCCTGGAACTGGCTGAGAATGCTTTCGTTGACGAGATACTGCGCCAGTTCCGGCGGTTCGGCGCGCGGCTGCTTCTTCAGGAACTCGCCGATGACCTGGTCGAGCTGGCCGCGATCGATGAGATTGCTGCGTCGCAAGTCCCAGACGAACCACTCGCAGGCGCCAAGGTCGGGGGTGGCCATGATGCTCCTCGAAAAATAACGGCACAGGCGCCGCCCCGTCCCCAGCACCCTTTGCCGGTCCGGCCAGCCCGGGACGGAGATTCAAACTGGAATTGGTGAGGAAAGAACGGAACTGCCACCGTGCAGCCCTATTTTAGCATAGCATGTTCTACCGAACCCCATCTGTCAACCCCCAATCCGGGCCGACATGAGAGGTTGCGCCCAGTCCGATGAGCGCGGCGACGACGTCTCCTCCACGCTGGCTGCCTGACAACTTCTCAGCTAGACTGTCCCCAGTCCTCACACAGGAGCAGCCATGAAACTCTGCAAAATCCAGCTTGAATCGGGTGCCATTCGTGTCGGGAGCCTGGAAGAGGGGCACGTCCAGCTTCTCAATCTCGAGGGCTACCCTGGCGTCAAGACGCTGAGCGACCTGCTGCATGTCGAAAAGCCGGGGGAAGTAGCCCGCGATCTGATTGACGAGAGCGTTCCGGCCCTGTTGCTTGAAGATGTCACATTCCTGGCGCCACTAGACCGGCAGGAAGTATGGGCGGCCGGCGTGACGTACAAGCGGAGCGAAGAGGCGCGCAAGCGCGAATCGGTGGGGGCGGCCCAGTTTTATGACCTGGTCTATGCCGCGCCGCGCCCCGAGATCTTCTTCAAGGCCACACCACACCGCGTGGTCGGCCCGGGCAACCGCGTCCGCATTCGTCAAGACAGCAAGTGGAGCGTGCCCGAGCCGGAACTGGCCTTGGTCTTGTCGCCGCGACTGGAGATTGTCGGATACTCGATCGGCAACGACATGTCGGCCCGTGATATCGAAGGGGAGAACCCCCTTTATCTTCCGCAAGCCAAGGTCTACGAGCATTGCTGCGCGCTTGGCCCGGTCGTCACCCTGGCGGAGGCGATGCCCCCGGCCGACCGCGTCAGCATCAAGCTGACCATCGAACGGGCGGGTAAGAAGGCTTTCGAAGGCGGCACCGAGTTGACGCGCATGAACCGCCGCCTGGAAGACCTGGTCGATTGGCTCGGCCGGGACAACAGCTTTCCCGACGGCGCGGTGCTCTTGACCGGCACAGGCATCGTGCCGCCCGACGACTTCAGCCTGCGGGCCGGCGATTTCATCACCATCGAGATCACGGGGATCGGCGTGCTCAGCAATCTGGTCGAGCAAGGATCGGCGTGAGCAGGACCCTGGTCAGGATTCACGCGCTCACGACCTGAATCTTGAGATAAACACGCCAGCGCGACAGTTCGGGCTGATTGAGGAGATGGACGGCCAGTTGCCGCGCCGCGTCATGGTCATGAACCTTGACGCAGACGAGCACCGACTCCTCGGAGCGCTGATAGACAGCCACCTCGAAAGCCGTCGGGCCACAAAGCCGGGCCACGGTCAACTCGAGCTGTTGTTCCAGCGGCGATTTGCTGCGACCGGCCGGAGTGGAAGTCGCCACTGCCGGGCGGCCCGCGGGCTTCACGTTCACGGGAGTGGCTGCCCCTGTCGCGTGCACGACGCGCGGCGGCGTTTCCTGGAGGAGCGGCCCTTCTTCGGGCGGCGTCGCGGCGGGCGGCCGCTGGGCGAACACGGTGTGATGGACCGCGGTCGGGCTCGTGGTCGCCACGGCGGGCACGGCCGGGAACCTGCGTTCAGGCGTCGCCTGCGGCGGCAACGTCTTCGGCGTGTCGACCGGGATCGGCACGAGTCGAGTCTGCACCGTCGTCGGCAGCGTCGGTTGAGACGACATTGCCATGGTGGGCAACGGGCTGCCCGCAGCCACAAACACCGGCGGCGCAGCGGGCAACACCGGCACACTCTCCCCGCGCCACGCTTGCCAGCGGGCCGTCGCTCGTTCGACAAGGTTGCCCCGCCGCGCCGGCAGCTGGGAAGGCATTGTCGCCATGCTGAGTTGCGGCCGCAAGGCGGGCAATTCACGACTCACGATGGTCGAACGGTGCAAGTACTCCGGCTCGGCCTCGACGACCAGATTCGGCAATGGTTGCTGCGGCATCTCCACGCGATACTGCACCATCGCGCGTTCCGTCACCTGAGGCTCGTACCGGCGCGACCAGAAGTTCTTGATCCGCTCCATGATCGTGGGCGAACGCCTCGGTGGGGCCGCCAGAGGAAGGTGGCTGGTCGCGGGGAGCATGGCATGAGTCGTGGGTGCGGCCGGCAATGATTGCGAAGCCTGAAACGCCGTCGTGTGCACCATGCGCATGCCGCAAGTCAGCGCGGGCAAGGGCACCGTCAGGCTGCCATCGGCGGTCACCAGAATCTGCGGCGTTCCCTGGCGTTCGAGTTGCCAGACCTGGATCTCGTTCTTGACGGCCCGGCAGCCGGGCAACTGGCTCAGTTGCTGGCTGACCAGCAACTTCTCTTCCATCGACGGCACCGCG
>JBFWSD010000817.1:0-4133 GCA_050248575.1 Gemmataceae bacterium | reverse complement strand
GGACCCGGACCCTAGTATTTGGTGTCAGCGGGAAACGTCGACCAGACCGCCTGCTCACCGGGCGCGGCAGACACGAAGGCCCCGTAACATTGCCCTGATTCGACGGGCACACCCAGGTGCTCGCGGTACCAGGCCGCGAGTGCCTTGGGGTCGCGAGCCTTGAAGAAGACGCCGCCGATACCGAGTACCTGTTCCATGCCATTCCCCTTCCAGCCACCGAAGATGAGTCGCCAGCCACCGATGGATACTAGCATTCGGCGCAACGAGCGGCAAATCTGGCCGTCATGTCTCCAGAGCACGTCCGTGCAGTGTGGCTGTCGAGAAAATAGGTTGTCCTGCGCGCTTGACAATCGATAAGCCATGACTTATAAATTAGCCATGGAGAGTACGCTGGTGCTCGAAAACAAGGTCTTTCAGGCACTGGCGGACCCTAGCCGGCGGGCCATCTTCGAGTCACTCACGCGCGGTGAGGCGGCAGTGAAGGACCTAACAGCCCGCTTCGATATCTCGCAGCCCGCGGTTTCGCAGCACCTCGCCGCGTTGAAAGACGCCGGACTGGTGAATGGCCGCCGCGATGGACGCTGTGTCTACTATCGTGTGGAGCCGCGCGGCATGAAGCCGCTCATCGACTGGATCGCCCACTACCGCGCTTTCTGGACGGAGCACGTCGATCGCCTTGAAGCACTGCTGGAGAAAATGGACGAATGAGCCCCATCGACAAGACCGCCCCCGGGCAGAGTGGATCGATCTCATTCGAGTTTGATTTGCCGCATGCGCCGGAGAAGGTGTGGCGGGCCCTCACGGATCCCGTGCTGCTGGCGGAGTGGCTGCTGCCCGTACTTGGATTCAAGCTCGAACCGCGGGCAGCGTTCACATTCCAGACGCAGCCCTACCCTGGCTGGGATGGCATCGTGAATTGCCAGATCCTCGCAATCGAAGAGCTCAAGAAGCTGAGTTACACGTGGACCGTGGTTGACATGCTCGATACGGTCGTCACCTTCGCGCTCACCCCCACGCCGACGGGGACTCACCTGTCCCTCGTTCAGTCTGGCTTCAAGCCGGACCAGAAGCAGAACTTCGGCGGCGCCCGCTACGGCTGGAAGATGATGGGCGCGAAGCTCGTCGACCTGCTCGCGCGGCTTCCATGAACGCCTGGCAGCTGGAGTGACCACCATGGCCGGCAAGACATCGAAGAAGACAAAGGAAGCCAGTCGGCCTGCCGCGAAGAAAGCCGGGCAGCCCAAGCTTCTTTCCGGCGGCAACCCGCAGATCGCCAAGGCCGATGGCGATGCTCCGGTGCAGGCCTATATCAAGGCCATGCCGGGCTGGAAGAGCGCGGCGGGCGAACGCCTCGATGCCCTCATCACACGCACCGTGCCCGAAGTCGTGAAGGCCGTGAAATGGAACTCCCCCTTCTATGGCATCGCGGGCCAGGGCTGGTTCCTCGCCTTCCATTGCTTTACGAAGTACATCAAGGTAACGTTCCTGCGCGGCATGTCGCTGCGTCCGCTGCCCCCGGTCGAGTCCAAGGACCCGGACGCACGGTACTTCCACATCCACGAGGATGAGGAGATGGATGAAAAGCAGGTGGCCAGCTGGATCCGACAGGCGGCCGCCTTGCCCGGCTGGGATCCCGGACAGAAGAAAGCCCGCCCGCCAGAGCCCGGCCCGGCCGCGCACAAGATCGATCAGCGCATTCGCGAACTCGACGACTGGCGCGGTCCAGTATTGAAACGGCTACGCGCGCTCATCCACCGGGCCGTGCCCGAAGTTGTCGAAGAATGGAAGTGGCAGAAAGCGACGTCGCCGGGCATTCCCGTCTGGTCCTATCACGGGGGCATCTGCACGGGCGAGTCTTACAAGCAAGTCGTCAAGCTGACCTTCTTTCACGGGGCGGCACTGAAAGACCCCGCCCGCCTCTTCAACGCCAGCCTCGAGGGCAACACCCGCCGGGCCATCGACATTCACCAAGACGAAACTATCGACGAAGCAGCCTTCCAGGAGTTGATCCGCGCCGCGGCCACTTTCAACCTGGCGAAACGGAAGAAATGAATCAGTCCACCTTCAGCTCGAAAGCGCGGGCAAGCTCGGCAATGAAGGGCCGCTGCTCCTTGGGGGCGCGATCGTGCCAGGCTTTGAGGTGAACGCGGAAGGCAACGTCGCGCTCGCCGCCATTGAGAGTGGCCAGCGCTTGCCAGCCCGCCGGGTTCTTCTCGAAGAGAGGCAACAGGGCTCGGGCCACCACATTGTTCTTCTCGCGATCGGTCCCGTTCTTCCTTAGCTCGGCCTCGTGCTGGCGGAACCAGGCGGCCAGCGTCATCCCCTCGGGCAGGGCCGACTTGTCGATGCGCTCCTGAGCGTATTTCGCCAGGTTCGGCGCGTAGCCCTTCCAGTTGGAATACGGGGGCTGCGTCTTCCACGTTTCAGCCATGCCACGCAGCGCGAACAGCGAGGCCAGCTCGCACAGCGACTCCTCGAACCACAGGTTCGGGTTCTTGCCCCCGCGGCACGCACACAGGTGATGGCAGAACTCATGCGCGAACTGGTACCCGAACTGCGACCAGTAAGTGTCCTTCGAATCCAGGAGGATGATGCGCTCCCCCTCCGGGCCACGGCGAAAGAGGCAGATCGGCCCTTCGTTCGAATGGCGCACGACGATCGGATCGAGCTTGAGTCCGCCCAGGTGTTTCTCGATCTCAAAGGATGATGACCGGCACACGGCGCGGATATCGGCGGGGGAGGCGTTGCCCCAGGCGTCCTTGTCGACCTGGATCCTGGTGCGGACCGGCTCGGCCCCATGCACCAGGGCGATGCCAAGAAACAGCGCAACGTACGTGAATCGGCGCATGGCGTTATCCTTCAGGAGAGCAGGAGGCGGGAGGCCTCTTCTGGCGGGTTGGCGAGAAGGTTGTTGACGGCTCAACGGTCCAGGGGGCTAACGGCCCCTCGTTCGCCTGGCATCAGTCTCGCGACGAATCAGGGGGCTGACGCCCCCTGTTCGCCTGAACGTTGATTGATGCCGATCACGGTTCGCGGACCTGGACCGAGGCACTGAGTACCTTGTCGATCCGCAGCTGGGTCTCTTCCAGGTGGGCACGCACGGTGTCGTCGAGCTTCTGCTTGCCCTTCAGCGCCGCGTCAATGCGCTTGCTGATCTCGTTCAAGTGCAGCCGGGCCAGGCTGCGCGCATCGGGCGGGGCCTGCAACCGCGACGACACGAAACCGCCGTTGGTCGGGCTTGCGCCCAGTACCAGCCCGCTCAGCTTTTTGACGTGCTCGCGCTGCAAGTTGCGGCGAATCACCGAGCTGACCACGGGCTGCTTGGCATCCGGCTTCACGGGCAGATCGCTCCACACCGCGTTGGTGACCGAGCGGAACACCTCGTGCAACTCGAGCGGCTTCTCGTTCTCCTCGGCCTTCAGCGTATTGTTCTGGATCCGCTTGAGCGTGCTCGGGTCGAACAGGTGATTGAGGGCCACTCCCTGAATGCTGAGGATGCGCTCGTGCAGCGGGAACTCGACCCCCGCGAACATCGCATACTCGTTGCCCCAGTGCAGCCAGCGGTCGGCAGCCAGCCGCCGCAAGAGCTGGGGCGAGAATTGGAACGGCTTGTCGGTGAGGATGTTCTCCTCGAGGAATTTGAGGGCCTCGCGCTGCTTGGCCGGGGCCACCGGGACGATGGGATCGCGGCCCTTCTCGTCGCCGTGGTGATCGCGGTTGACGTATTGCCCGCCGACGTGGTTGGCGACGAGATAGGCGCCGTTGCCGTATTGCCCGAGCAGGCGGACGAACGACAGGCGAACGCGCTGGTAGCCCTCGCCCTTATCGACGACGCGCTCGGAGAGGTCCTTGAGCATCTCCTGGGCAATGGCAATACGTTCCTTCGAGAAACGCATGGGGTCGTCGCCGAGGTCCCAGACGTTGATGAGCGGGTCGTCGGTGGAATAGAGGTCCTCGTCGGTGCCGTAGTGGTGGCCGGGCAGCGCCCCCTTGCTGGCGATCTTGACCAGGTCCTTGACCTCGCTGTCGGTGCTGCCCGCGAGGGGTTTGTAGCCATACTCGATGGCCCAGTAGTCATAGGGCCCGAGTGTGGTCGAGAAGTAATCGCCTTGCTTCACGCCCTTGGGGGCCAG
>JBFWSD010000816.1:0-4134 GCA_050248575.1 Gemmataceae bacterium | reverse complement strand
CATGGTAGAAATCGGCGAACATGTACGACAGGCAAACCCAGCCGCCGTACATCAAGATGACGAGGTGCGAGGTGGACACACCCAAGGGCCCGGGTCGCTGCGCGGGCGACACCAGCTGGCCGCGGGCAAGCTCATCTCTCTCTCCTTTCCAGGAAACCAGCCCCAGAGCGTGGGCCACTGCTGCCAGGATGGTCGCCAGCGCTACTGGCAATGACCAGCCAATCTCCGAGTAGTCCGCGAGGGCCCAGCCCCACAAGTATTGCGGTCGCAATACTGCAAAGAAATAGTAAACGAACACACCCAGGAAAGGGGAATAGAGGAACACACCGATTGTGCCCACCAGAGTGAGTCCAATCAGGAACACCAGCTGCTTCATCGCTCGCCCTCACCCTTCACTGCCCGCTTACGGGCTCCCGTTAGTCTCGCAGTCGAGCCCCGTGTCCGCAAGGTCAACCAGAAGCAGCGCGCGAACAATACGATGCCATTACGACTGCCCGGGCAAGACGGCACGCAGTTCGGCGCTGGCGCGGCGCGTGGCTTCTTCGATGGCGGTCTCCCAGCGCGGTTCCTTCGGTGAAGTGGGAAACAGAATGGCGCGAGCCGAATTGACCAGGGCTCCCAGGCCGTCGGCGCGAAACGCGGCGGCCGTATCCGCTGCCGCCCCCCCCTGGGCTCCGTAGCCAGGAATCAATAGCCATACCTGCGGGATATGTTGGCGGACCAGTGCCAGTTCTTCTGGACGTGTCGCCCCCACCACCGCGCCAACATCGCCGAACCCACACTGGCCGAGATTCTCGCCCGCCCAGGCGGCCACGGCGCTGGCCACGTGCAAAAAGAGTGGCTTCCCGTCGCAGTCCAGGTCCTGAAACTGGCCGGCACCCGGATTGCTCGTGCGCACCAGGGCGAACACGCCGCGCTGGCTACGGCGGGCACTCTGCAGAAAGGGCTCGAGTGATTCACGGCCCAGGTAAGGATTGACCGTCAGCGCGTCCGCGTCCCAGACCGGATAGCGCTCCCGCTCGATCAGCGTGCCATCGAAGGCGGCATCGGCGTAGGCCGCCGCCGTCGAGGCTATGTCGTTCCTCTTCCCGTCCCAGATGGTCACCAGTCCGTGCCTGCGGGCGCGGGCCAGCACGCGTTGCAGGGCGGCCAGCCCGGCCGGCCCGCACGACTCGAAGAACGCGCTTTGCGGCTTGACCGCGGGCACCAGCGGGGCCACGACATCCAGAACCCGGGCACAGAACTCCTCGAAAGCCGCCGCCACCGCTTCGAGCGTGCCCTCCGGATGTCGCCGCCGCACCTCCTCGGGCAACGATTCCCAGCGCGGATCGAGCCCGACACACAGAGGTGTCTGCTTGCGGCGTACGGCCTCGGTCAGGCGGTCGGCAAAGTGCATGGCGGCTTTCGTCTTTCGGTCGGCAAGAACGGTGTAATCGGTGCAACACTACCGGGCATCATAGGGCCTCGCCGTGCGGGCAGCAATCGGCAGCGACCACGCTTGACGATGTTGCCCGCGCGCGAAAAAATCGATGGCGGGGAGAACGGGACGAGCATGCCGAAATATCAGATCAAACCCTCCGGTAACGGCGACGTGCGCCCTTGCGATTGCTGTGGGCTCGATAGTCTCACCGTGTGGGGGCTGGTTTACCGCCACGAGGCCGCGCACGCCGCCTACTACGTCCACTGGACGCCCGGGCGGCTCGAGCACGGCGCCCGCTTCGACCTGGTCCTGGGAGACTGGACCGATGACGCCCAGGTCAAGGAGCGCACCGCCGTCTCCTTGCAGTATCGTCTCTATCCCAATGGCCCCGAGTTCAGCGTCATCGATTCGGGCGAGCGCCGCATTGCCGACCGGGCCGTGATCGGCCGCTTCATGCTCCGCAAGGAAGTGCTCGGGCAGCCCATCGCCGACGACGTCTTTCAAATCGTGGATGCCATCTGGCTGCAAGACCGCCGCATCTCCGAGCTGGCCGGCGAGCCGGACGGCTGATCACGGTTTGCGGCGCTGATAGAGATAGAGCTTCGGCCCGGGCTGCCCGGCGAAGACCACATCCGCTTCGCGGCCGGGCAAAGGCTGCCGCGACAACAGGTAGTCATAACCTTCGGTCGGATTCTCGAGCCCATGCACGAAGTCCGCAAAGACCTCGTTGGTGGGGCGGCTGTTGAATAACTCTCGCGCATCGTGAAAGTCCACGATGTAACCCGTGCCCTTCTCACGCCCGCCCAGCTCGCGGCGAAGCCAGTGCAGCTCGTAGAGCTCGTCATTCAAGACGGCGTTGCGGAAGGGTTGCCCGTCATGCGCAGACAAGCGATTGCTGACCAGTTTGCGCGCATAAGCGTCCGGCCCGCTGCGCTCGGCGATTAGCGCGGCGAGCTGGACTCGCGTGCGCGGCAAGTGGCGACCGTACAAGGAATCGGCAGCAACACGATCACCTTGCTGCAGATGTGCGAGCAGCCACTGATGTGCCTGCCCATAGGAATCCAGCTTGCCCGCAAACTGTTGATCTTGCACGACCTGAGACAGCGTGGCCGCCAGCGCCAGGAACAGGGCAAGGAATCCTGCCCGCCGCAGCCAACACGTCGGGCTGGTCAGCCACGCCTCCCAGCCCAGCGCGGCCAGCACCAGTGCCGCGGGCACCATCGGCATGAAGTAGCGTTCATAAACCTGGGCCGCACTCGCCGTGAACAGGCTCCACACCACGACCACGACGAGTAGCGGCAAGCGCTGCCGCCAGTCCTCTTTCACGCTGGCAATACCCGGCGCCAGGCCAAGCCAGAGCACACAGCCCAGCGCCGCAAATGCCAGCCGGATGTGGGCAACCAACCCGCCTGTGGAGCCCGCGCCGGTATCGAGCTTGGCCGCCACGACGTGGAGAAACTCCTTCAACGCCAAGATTGGATTGATCCACCACCAGGGAACCAGGAGCATTAGCACCAGAGCACTCGACAAGCCCAGGAGAGTGAGGTCGACGAGCCTGGCGCCGCGGGAGCGGTCGGCAACGTCGAACCAGATCCATAGTGCGGCGGGCAGCAACCACACCGCAAAATGATACTTGCTGGCCGCGGCCAGCCCGACGAGGACGCCAAATGCCAGTGCCCGCCGACGCGGTGCAGAGTTCGCGCCGCCGGCCAGCCCCACCAACCAGGTGGCAAAAAGGGCCCCCGTCATGTCCGCCAGAATGAGCTGGCTGTAGAGCACCAGCACTGGGGCCATGGCGCTCAGAACAGCACCAAGCCACGCCGCGTGCAGCGACGACCAGCGCCGCAACGCCCACCAGGTCAGAGCCACCTGGCCCAGGCCAATCAACAACACCATCACGCGGCCCAGCACCACGAGCCGTGTCGGATCGGCCAGATGTTGTTGCGTCCGTGCCGAGATGGCATCGAACAAGGCCGTGGGTGAAAAGAGCAGCCCGGGCTGCCACAGCACCATGTCCATTGCATATACGGCGCTCAAGGCCAACCGAGTCGTGGCCCCTGGCCAGCCCAGTTCGCGCGGCACCACTCCCTCCCACGACGCCAGCGCCTCGTAGGGCAACAGCGACTCGTCGGTATGGTGATAGTCAAACGGGTCTTCCCAGACTCCATCGACGAGACAGCCCGCGCGCAGTAATGCCGCCAGGGCCAGCACGGCAATGAAGACAATCGCTGCAACCGGAATGGTCTTCACTTCTGACAAATCTTCCTGTATCTCAACGCCCCACTCGATTCCCGGCTGCTTCCAGCGTTTCAACAGCTCTACCCAGGTCCGAGTCCTTTACCAGCACGTAGTCCGTGTCGAAGGTGGAGAGGACGAAGACGCTGATGCCAGCAGCGGCCAGTGGGCCAGTCAGCGACGCGATCATCCCGACCACGGCAAAGTCGAACTTGCCCACCACATGGAGACAGCGCCAGCCCGGCTCGCTTCTCACATTTTCGGGCACCACAGCTTCCGGGCAGACTACGGACAGTTCCTCGGGCGTTCGCGTGATCGAACAGAACGCACCGATTGCCCACTCGGGAAAGGCCGCGCCCGGCTCGAGCCGGCACACAGCGAAGCGTTCCGACAGCAATTCGAGAGTGTAGGCCACTTGATAGCCCGTGCAATGCCAGACCGGTAGCCGCGGATACTTCGCGAAACTGGCATCCGAGTGC
>JBFWSD010000815.1:0-4136 GCA_050248575.1 Gemmataceae bacterium | reverse complement strand
AGGTTACGTCTGGGCGCCGATGTCGGCGCCGCCTCCACGCCACCGACGTAGCCCACCTGCAAGACTCGACCCGCCTCCAGGAGATCGTCGAGCAGATAGTCCCGCGCGTCGTCGACATCGGGATCGATCTTGTGGGTGGTCAGATTCCAGGTCTTCAAAGTGAAACGCACGCCAATGTCTCGGCTGATCTGCCCGATCCAAACGGGCTTGCCCTGGAAACGGAGAGAGGTCACCCAGAGCCGCAGGTGCAAGCGCTGATTGATGGTCTGCCTGGCCCGCTGCAAGGCAAAGTCTTGACAACGACCGTCCACGAAGAGCGAACTGACGGGAGAATAGCGATAGGTCGATCCGAAGACGAAAGACTTGACCATGCGCCAGCAAGAGCTCACCGAGATGATTTCGGTTTCGTCCCAGCGGGCGCCAAAACCTCGAAGAATCGTGTCGAAATCGCCGACAACCACCAGGTTGAGGGGGTCGCCCTCTTTCGTCCCGTGCCGGTTGCCAGTGCACCTCGGCAATCTCATCAGTCGATCGCGCAGCGCTGCCTCGTCACATTCCTGCACATCTTCAGCGCGGAGCATTTCCTCCAGTTGCTTGTTACTATGATCCAGCTTGCGGCCGGCGACGGGAATCGAGAAGTCGAATTCCTTGACACCTGAAGTCCCGAGGAGCCGCACGGGCACCTGCTTCGTTCCTTCGTCGTGAGCGGTGAAGACAAACCCACTCAGTACCTGGCCGGGCCGAATCAGCCCCCAGCCCAGCGCGTGCTGCTGGAAGTGGGCATCCAGCTGGCGATTGGCGATGAGGGCTGCCATCAACCGGAAAGGCAGGAGCAGCAGCAAGGGCAAAAAGAATAGCCAGGCCAGCAGCCCGAAGCCGACCAGCCGCTTGCCGATGGCGAAATGATTGAGATAAGCCGCTTCCAGCGGAGGATAGTAGCTCGGGTCGAGGCTGGCCAGCCGGAGCCGGTACGCTGAATCGCTCTTGTTGATGATTTGCAGCCAGACGGGCTGCATGCCGCGGCGTGCGAGTGGCACGCCGAAAAACCGCTCTGCTTCTCGATCACTCAGCACGGCTACGCGGACGGCCAGCTGGTCATCTTCCTGAAGAGCCAGTCGTTCGAGGAATGGGCGTTCCTCCGGCAGCGGTCGAAAGGGAACGCCCAGCCAGCGCGGCAACCAGGAAGCCATGCGCATGCTCCTATTCAATGAGGCGCGCCAGCAGCTTGTCGAGGTCGCGCAGGTCGACGGGCTTGACGAAATGATGATCAATGCCGGCCGCGCGGCTCTTCTCACGGTCGTCGTCCTGTCCCCAGCCGGTGACGGCAACCAGGAGCAGATCGCGCGACCAGTCGGCTTCGCGTAGCCGGCGGGCCACTTCATAGCCGTTCAAAAGCGGCAGGCCGAGGTCGAGAAAGACCACGCGGGGCCGAAACCGCTCGGCCTCTGCCAGGGCTGACTCGCCGTCGTGCACCGTGCGCACCTCGTGCCCGTACATCCGCAATAGCATGGTCAGGCTCTGGGCCGCATCCACATTGTCATCAACCACCAGGATGCGCTGGGCCGCCAGCGGCGTAACTGCTTCCACCGCCGCAACTGCAGCCGCGGCTTCGGGCGGCGCGGCCAGCGGTAAACGGACCGTGAATTCGCTGCCGTGCCCGCTGCCCGCGCTGGCCACCAGGATCGAACCGCCGTGCATCTCCACCAGCCGCTTCGCCAACGTGAGGCCAATTCCCAGCCCGCCGCGCGCGCGTTCCAGCGAGCGGTCCACCTGGGTGAACATTTCGAAGATTTCGTCGAGCTTGTCCGCCGGGATGCCGATGCCCGTATCACGGACGCGGACGAGGGCCAGCCCGTTGTCGGCTTGCACGCTCAGATGAATCTCGCCCTTCTCGGTGTACTTGGCGCTGTTGTTGAGCAGGTTGGAGAAGACCTGGGCCAGGCGCGTCGGATCGGCCTTCAGCAACAAGGGCGATCCGGGCAGCGTCACCATCAGGCGATTGCCGGTCGCCTCGATGTGCGGTTTGCTGATCTCGACGGCGCTGTTCACTACCGAGGCGAGCTCGACCCATTCTTCGCGCAGTTCGAGCTTGCCGCGCGTGATGCGCGAGACGTCGAGCAGGTCGTCGATCAGACGTACCATCTGTTCAACCTGGCGGGCCATGATGCTGCGCGCCTGCTCCTGGATGTGGCGATCGTGTCCGGCCACCTGCAAGAGTTGCAGCCCGTTGCGAATGGGCGCCAGTGGATTGCGCAGCTCATGGGCCAGGAGCGCCAGGAACTCGTCCTTGCTCTTCTCGGCGCGGGCCATTTCGTCGACCCGGCATTTCAGTTCCTCCTCGAGCTGCAATCTTTCCGTGATGTCAATGGCCATGCCCCCAACCAGTGGCGGCTTGTCGTCTATCCCCGGAATGGGGAACTTGCTGACGATCGAATGATGGACAATGCCGTCATCATGGCGCAGCGTCTCGATTACTTGCACGCCTGCCTCGCTGCCGCGGGCCCGGCGATCGTTCTGCTTGAATTGCTTGGCGGTCTCGGGCGGAAACACCTCGTCGTCAGGGTGACCGTAGAGCCTGTCGCTCGGCACCGAGAAGGCACGCAGGGTCGCATCGTTGGCGAAGACGTAGCGGCCCGCCTCGTCCTTGATCCAGGCCAGGCCGGGCAAGTGTTGCATGAACCGGTGGAAACGTTCTTGCCCGGCGCGGGCTTCGGCCTCCGCGTGACGGCGCTGCTCGATCTCCGCCTCCAGGGCCGCATTCAGACGGGCCAGCTCGGCCGTCCGCTCCCGCACGCTCTGTTCCAGCTCTTCCGGACTGCGCATGGCGAGAGCACGCGGCGTGACTGGCACCAGGGCCATCACCGTCACCCACGATACCACGGCCGTCGACAGCTTGATCACGCCCGCCAGCCGATAGACAGGCCACCAGAAAATCAACGCCTCCATCAGGTGCGTGGTACCGCAGGCAAATATGAAGACGCCGAACAGCCAGAACACCGTGCGAAAAGGAACGTCGCGCCGGCGCAGCAGGAAGTAGCCGATTACAAGTGGAATGGCCACGTAGGCCGACCACACGCCCAGATCGGAGAGGATATGCAGCCAGCCGTGCGGTTCACTCCACGCCCCGCATTCCCAGCGCGGCGGCCAGTCGCTCGTATCAAATAAGTTGCTCAGAAAGTCATACATGTCGGTCGATGGTCCGTGTGGTCCATGGTTGATACCGCTGTATCGTACCGCGAAGAGCGCGCTGAGTGGTGCGCAAGTAGAACCAAGCGTTCACAAAGTTGCTCAGGGTCTGTAGCAATGGTGTGCCTACGGATCGCAGGCCGTGAGGTGCTGCCAGTCCGCTGGGAGCAATTCGGGGATGCTGAGGAGCCGCCAGGAACATACTATTACGATAGATCGCACACTGCCGTCGAAGCATAGCCTTGCATTGCACCGTCCATCCCATGCGTAACGCCAAGCGTCTTCCTCTCGAACAGCTTGCCCCTTTTCTGGTCGACGATCCCGACGAACCGATTCCGCTCGACGGGCCGAGAATCTTCGGCAACGAACGGCCGGTGGAGATCGAGGTCGGCTTCGGCAAGGGCTGGTTTCTGGTGTCGGCGGCGCAGGCCTGCCCGCAGACCAATTTCCTCGGCATCGAGATCATGCGCAAGTTTCAACTGTACGTTGCCGGGAGGCTGGTGCGCAACAAGCTCACGAATGCCCGTGTCGCCCGGGCCGATGCCCGCATCTTCTTGCGCGATCACCTACCCACCAGTTCGGTGCAGGCCATGCATGTCTACTTCCCGGACCCGTGGTGGAAGAAGCGTCATTACAAGCGCCGGCTCTTCACGGCCGAGTTTGCCGCCGAGTGTGGCCGTGTCTTGCAGCCCGGCGGGCTCCTGCACGTGGTCACCGACGTGGCCGATTACTTCGTGGTGATTCGCGCGTTGCTGGCGGAGCGGCCCGAGCTGGCGCTGGAGCCTGTGCCCGAGCCCGGCGCGCCCGAGCACGACCTGGATTACCTCACCAACTTCGAACGCAAGTACCGCAAGGAAGGCCGGCCCATCCACCGGGGCTGCTACCGGCGCCGGGAATCGACTTGAGCCGCGTCGCGGGGATACAAATCAATATCCAATAGCCGAAATCCA
>JBFWSD010000814.1:0-4137 GCA_050248575.1 Gemmataceae bacterium | reverse complement strand
AACCGGCTCCGACCCCGCGCCAAATCTTCCGGCAATTCCTTCGCGCCCATCGCGGTCCTCCAATTTGGGGGACCGCCACCCTAGCAAATCGGCCAAAACGATTCAGGCAGTCCTGCCGGAAGGACACAAGCAACTGAACTCGAGATCATGCAATTGAATCGCGACAAAAGAGCAGAAGAACTCGAACAGTTGAAGCTAGGGCGAAAGTATCGCTGGATAACACCGGGAGCCCTCGCGGTCATGTTTCCGATGCTCGGTGGACTTGGTCTCTGGGTTATCGACCAGATGAAGCAGTACGAAGGGACACAATACACTCCAAGCGAAGAGGCGGCGGCCAAGGATACGGATCGCTATGTGGCTGATTCTCGGCAGGGCCGTGGAACACAAGCGTGCGGCCCAATATTGGCAGCCATCGGACGGCAACCCGTCAAGGAAGCGCCCTTGTAGTTTGCCGCCCGCGCTTCCTCCAGCGCGACTTCCGGCGACGGCCCCGCGACAACGACAAATGGGTCGGATTTTTGCTGAGCTTCTCGCACACGCCTACCTGCCAGCCCCTCCAGCCGATGGCTCATACAGATTGCGGTCAGTACGTCTTCTGACAGCGGCGTGGCACAGGGAGTGGGAAGGCACCATCGCTCACACAGCTTGATCGTGAGTCGCTCATCCTGGGCCAGGAAGGGGTGCAGCAGCCTCTGCCATTGCTCGTCATCCCCTTCCTCGGAGTTGTCCGTCGACGCAAGGATGAGTCGGGGGCGCCGTCCTGGTGCCGGATAGAAGTACACTTCTTGTGAAATATTGTGAAATGAGACCCAAGCCGACAAACTCTGAAATAGACAGCCGCCGCAAGTCTCTGACCTGCGGCTACTTACTAGCGAGGGCGACGGGACTCGAACCCGCAACCACCGGATCGACAGTCCGGTACTCTAACCAATTGAGCTACGCCCCCAATACTCTTCTCCTAACTCATGTGGCAAAGAATGACAGGCACGAGGGCCAAGTCATGTCCACACGCAATTCTACACCGAATCCATGTCACGGCAAGGTGCCAGCAGCGGCTGGCGGGCTGAAAGAGGGAGCAGCCGACCGTCGCCTTCATCACATGTGACATTCGTCGGAACCTGCAATATCCAACCCGCGAACCCCGCGATGTTTATTGAGCCTGAAAGCTATTCGCGTCGCAGAGGTTTTGTTATCCTTTCACCGGGTAAACCCGAGCCTGCCAGGGCCGAGGCATCTGCAATGATTCCGTCCATGCCGCCGTCCGAGGAGAAGCAGCGACGCCCTTGCCATCTGGCGCTGTCGACATCCATGTCGCTGGTGTCGAGACTGTCGCGCCAGGAGGACGGTGCGTGGCGCGATTTCCTCTCTCTCTATTCGCCCCTGGTTGTGTGCTGGTGCAAGCGACGAGGGATTCCGCGCAACGACATCGGCGACCTTGCTCAGGACGTTTTCCGCGAGGTAAGCCAGAGCCTGGTCCGCTTCGACAGGTCCGAGAGCAGTTCCTTCCGTGGCTGGCTGTGCCGCATTGTGCACTGGCAGATTGCCAATCACTTTCAGCGGCAGCGTCAGCCCTGCGCCGATGGGGGCTCGGCGGCATTCGGCCGGATTCAGCTGGTCATGGCCCCAGTCGAGCCCGAAGACGATGAGACCCAGGTCCTCAAGGAAACGAGCTATCTCTATCAACGTGCCGTCCAGTTGATCAAGTCCGAGTTCACGGACAAGAACTGGAAGATTTTCTGGCGTCTGGTGGTGGATGACCAGACCGCCCCGCAGGTGGCCGCCGAGTTCGACATGACGCCAGCTGCCGTTCGCAAGATCAAGTCGCGCGTATTTCGTCGCCTCAGGGAAGTCGTCGGCGACCTCCCCGAGATATGAGGCGGTCATGAACGGACTGGAACCAAGTGACGACGACCTCGTGGCCTTCGACCAAGGGCTGCTCGACGATGCGGCCATGGAACGCGTGGCCGGCTGGCTGGAGGCGAATCCTGCCGGCGAGCAGCGCTTGGCGCGCGTCACCGGCGCCGCTCACAACTCTCCATTGCAAGCACTACGCCAGCAGCAAGTTTCCGCCGATGAGATCGCCGGCGACCAGGAGTTGGTGGACCAGGTGCTGGCCCGCGCCCTCGGGCAACAACTCGAGGTAGCGGCGGTGCCTGAAATAGTGCGCGATTATCGCGTGGGCCGGCTCATCGGCAAGGGGGGCATGGGCGCTGTCTACGAGGCGCGGCATGCCTTCATGGAACGCGACGTGGCCCTCAAGCTGTTGCCGCCCTTGCTCAGTGCTGACGCCAACTTTCGGGCCCGCTTCCAGCGCGAGACTGCTGTGATTGCCCAGTTGGATCATCCCAACCTGGTACGTGCCTTCGACGCGGGCAGCCAGGATGGTCAACTCTTCCTGGCCATGGAACGGCTGGTCGGCAATGACGTGGCGCACTTGCTCGAGGAACGGGGCGCGTTGCCCATTGCCGACGCTTGCGAGATCGTACGCCAGGCGGCCCTGGGGCTGGATCATGCCCACCAGCGCGACATCGTCCATCGCGACATCAAGCCGGGCAATCTCTTCCTCACCCGCGCGGGAGTGGTCAAGGTCATCGATCTCGGTCTGGCACGCCCGCATTCGGCCAGCGCTCTGACCTCCGCGTTGACCGTGATGGGCACGCCCGAGTACATGGCTCCGGAACAGTGGGAATCAGCGGCGGTCGGGCCGGCGGCCGATCTCTACGCCCTGGGCTGCACCCTGTTTACCTTGCTCACGGGTAGCCCTCCCTTTGCAGGCAGCGGCAGCGGCTCCTGGGTCTCGGTGATGGACGCGCATCGTCAGCAGCAGCCCCCCTTGCTGCGTGATGTCCGTGCCGACGTGCCACCGGGGCTGGCCGAACTGGTCCAGCGTCTACTCGCCAAGTCGCCCGCCGAGCGCCCGGGCAGTGCGGCCGAACTGGCCCGGGGTCTGCTGCCGTTCACCACTGGCCACGGCCTGGGCGCCGTGTCAGACATCCGAAGTCAGCAGCCGACGCGTGCCTTTCCCTCGCCCGGCGCCATCAAGCCCGGAAAGTCACGCAAGATCGCTGTTGCCGCCGTGGGCGGGGTCGCGCTGGTCGTGGTGGTGCTGGCAGTTCTCCCTTTTCTCGGATCCAGAGAACCGCCACAACCAGCGGGGCCGGATCGTGGTCACAAGCAAGCGATTCCTGCCCGCCTGGAGCCCGCCCTGACCTTTACTGGGCACGCGGGCAAAGTGCTGTCACTGGCCGTGTCGCCCGACAGTTCGCTGGTGGCTTCAGGCAGCGAGGACGACACCATCCTCTTGTGGGATCCGAAGGCCGGCAAGGCACGGCCTACCTTGCGTGGTCATCCCGGCGACGTGTTCGGGTTGGCGTTCGCTCCTGATGGCCGCACGCTGGCTTCGTCAACCTCGGCCAGTGACGAGTGCGAGATCCGTCTCTGGGACGTGGCAACCGCCACGCCGAAACAGCAACTGGGAGGCGCCAACCACGGCCTCTTTTCCGTTGCCTACTCTCCCGACGGCAAGTATCTGGCCGGTGCCGGCTTCGATCGCGTCATCAATGTCTATGATCCGGGCAGCGGCAAGCGACTCCACAGCATCCCCATGGTGATCGAGAAGTTCGTGCGCGTGCTCTCCGTGGCGGGTGACCGCGCCGCCACGGGGGGCAATCGCAGTGCGCGCGTGTGGGACATTCCGTCCGGGAAGGAGATCCCGTCGAACTTGCCGCCTGCTCTTGGCCCAACCTTTCTGCCCGGGGGCAAGCGCGTGGCCGGCTGGATCTATGCGGAAGGCAGGATCGTCCTGTGCGATGTGCCCTCCGGCGAAAACATGCTCTCCTGGCGAGCTCACGCGGGAACCATCGAAGGGCTCGCGGTATCGCCCGACGGCCGCTTCCTGGTCAGTGCCGGCAGCGATGGAGCCGTCATCTGGTCCAGCAAGGATGGCCGCGAACTCACCCGCCTGGTCGGGCATCGCGGCAAAGTCTACTCGGTCGCCTTTGCCCCCGATATGAGTTTCGTGGCCACGGGGGGCGCGGACGACAACACGGTGCGGATCTGGACGCTCCCGGAAGAATTCCGCCGCTGACCTTCGACGGCGTAAATCTTTTTACTGCTATCATTTGTGGCCGCGCGGCC
>JBFWSD010000813.1:0-4150 GCA_050248575.1 Gemmataceae bacterium | reverse complement strand
CAGATGCTCCGCAAGGTGAAGGTCGAGACCATGGGCGACACCGGCCTCTTGCCCGGTTCGGTCATCGACCGCTTTGCCTTCCGCGAGGTCAACGAGCAGATGAAGCAGTGCGTGAAGATCAAGGACGGCGGCGACTCGAAGTTCGAGGCGGCCAAGATCGTCGCCAAGGAAGTCTACGAGGAAGAGAAGACGCGACTGGACGACGCGGGCAAGAAGCCGCCCACCTACACACCGCCCACGCCCGCGACTTGCTCGACGCAGCTCCTGGGCATTACCAAGGCGGCCGTGCAGTCGGACAGCTTTATCTCGGCGGCCAGCTTCCAGGAAACGACCAAGGTGCTTACCGAGGCGGCCTTGGCGGGCAAGGTCGACTACCTGGTCGGCCTCAAGGAGAATGTCATCCTCGGGCACCTGATTCCGGCAGGTACGGGTTTCCATGCTCATCAGGAGGCCGAGGTGCGTATTCATCCGGCGGCGGTGGAAGCAGCGGGCGAACTGGCCATGCCCAGCCGCGCGGCCACGCGCCTCGAGCCCGCGGCTACTGAATAGTCCTTGACAATCGCCCGCGGTCCGCTAACGTAAACGTTTTCCCGATAACTCATCCGTCCCTCGAGACCATCTCGAGGGACGCTTGGTCGTCCGAGGAGTGGAGATAGAATGCCCACGATCAATCAGCTGGTCCGCAAGCCGCGGGTCACGCAGCGCAGCCGGCCGAAGCATCCGGCCTTGCACGGCAATCCGCAAAAGCGCGGCGTGTGCCTGCAAGTGAAGACCATGACCCCGAAGAAGCCGAACTCGGCTTTGCGGAAGGTGGCCCGCGTGCGCCTCTCCAACGGAGTCGAAGTCACGGCCTACATCCCGGGCGAAGGGCACAACCTGCAAGAACACTCCATTGTCCTGGTGCGCGGCGGCCGCGTGCGCGACTTGCCGGGCGTCCGCTATCACATCATTCGCGGCGTCCTCGACTCGCAGGGCGTTTCCGATCGCAAGCAGGCCCGCTCCAAGTACGGCGCCAAGCGCGAAGGGAAGAAGTGAGACCGTCCATGTCTTGGGCTAGCTCCTGACCAGTCCGTCTGCAAACGACCTCGGCGCCGGGCTCCTGCCGGCGGCCGACCCCGTTGTTTTTGGCGTCGGCAACCTATCAAAGACAAAGACTATCTTTGTTTTTCTCATATTTCCAAGGACGTCCGCCATGCTGGAACTGAAAGTCACTCTCGATTATCAGTGCTGCCTGTGCAATGGCCCCGTCAGCGTCACCGTCAAGTGCTCGGGCAAAGGGCTGCAAGGCGCCGGCATCCGCACCGTGGCCTCGGTCAATGTCCCGTGCCCCAACTGCGGCGGCGTCAACCAGCTCTCCTTCGAGCCCATCGGGCTGGTCCGTTCGGTCACTCCTTACAAAACGCCGCGACTGGTTCTCGAACCGTCGTTGAATTGATACAATACTCGTTTCGCGGGGAAAGCCCGCGCTGAACCTGGTCCGGAAGATTCACGCAAAGGTACGAACATGGCTCGCAAACGAACCGCCAGCGCCACCCAGCTCAAGGCCGATCCGCGCTATCATTCCAAGCTCGCCACCAAGTTCATCAATTGCTTGATGTGGGATGGCAAGAAGTCCACGGCGCAGCGCATCTTCTACGACGCCATGGACCAGATCAAGAAACGCATGGGCGACGCCGACCCCATCGAGGTCTTCACCCAGGCCGTGGAGCACGTCAAGCCGACCGTGGAAGTCCGTTCCCGCCGCGTCGGCGGTGCCACCTACCAGGTGCCGATGCAGGTCAATCGCACGCGGCAGCAGAGCCTGGCCATCCGCTGGATCATCAATGCCACGCGCGGCAAAAAGGGCCGCCCCACCTTCCTCCGCCTCGCCGACGAACTGATGGCCGCCTACCGTCGTGAAGGCGAAGCCATGACCAAGCGCGAAAACACCATCAAGATGGCCGAATCCAACAAGGCCTTTGCCCACTTCGCGTGGTAACGGTGTACTGCGGCCATTCTTGATCGTGCCAGGCCTGGTCCGTTTGCGCAATGAAGGCCTATTTCTGTCTGCTCTTAGCCATTGCAGGATTTTGATTTACGGAAAAAGGCCAGCTCCAAAAGGCAAAAAGTGCGCAAACAATCGCCTCAAGTCTCGCTGGCCCCACGACTTTCGCATCTGGTGTTGACACAGAGCGACATTGGTTGACACAGAGCATTCGACCTCCCTTCGCACGGTCGCCGCGCTCACGATGTGCGCGGCGTGCTATTTTCCCATGATGATACGCCGGGCCACGCACAATTAGTTGTCAGGTTTGTCTGTCCGGTTGCGGTCCCCGACGCGGCTGCGTGGATCCATCCTTCCCAGTAGACGGGAGTACGGGATGTACGACTACCAGGCGTGGCTGAATCGTGCCAATGAGTTTGTCCACAAGCTTCGTTCGATCCCACAGGTGGATATCGACACCTACGAAGTAGGGCCGCCGCTCAGTGAAGCGCAACTCGCCAGTCTGGATCGCAACTTGCGGATTCCTTTGCCCGGTCCCATCCGGAAGTTTCTCTCTGGCGCGTCGCTGTTCGACTTGAATTACTACTGGGATTTCGATGTTCCCACGCCTCCCGCGGTCCTGGAATTGTTTCCGGGCAAGAGCGGCATCAATGGCGGGCTGACCCTCTGCGATTGCAATGACCTTGTCGATCAGCAGCGCCAAATGCTGGAAGCCGTTGATGAAGCGGAACCTCATTGCCTGGAGATCGTGCGCGGCTGCTTCCCGTTCGCCACGGTGGGGAACGGCGCTCAGCTCTGTCTCTTGAATGGTCGCGATGATGGCCCGGTGGTCTACGTTGAGTTTCTCGGGCACGGCTGTCTTCAGATTGCCGAGAGCTTCGATTCCTTTCTGGAAAACTGGGAAGGTACAGGGTATCTGAATCCGCTCGGTTGCCCTTTCGAGGGGCCCGATTTCATGTTGCAAGCGCTTCCCGCGCGATTTCTCGATGGCAAATCGTCGGGCGCGGCCCAGTTCCGCCAGGCACTCGGCTTCTGACGCAACGACAGCCGCTCTGCCCAAATCGCCGCATGCTATTCCCGCGCGAGCCGCTACAATGCTCTCTGTGTCTTGCAGAGAGTAGGTTCGCTCTGAATTTCGGTGGGAAAGGGAGAAGATGGCCAGGCCCGAGCTAGACAAGATCCGCAACATCGGCGTGATTGCGCACATCGATGCCGGCAAGACCACGACCACCGAGCACATCCTCTACTACGCCGGGGCCATCCATCGCCTGGGCGGCGTCGACGAGGGCACCACCGTCACCGACTGGATGGAACTCGAGCAAGAGAAGGGGATTACCATTCAATCGGCCTGCGTGCCCTTGCAGTGGGTGGAGCCGCTCGAGAAGAAGAGCCATACGATCAACCTGATCGACACCCCGGGCCACGTTGACTTCACGGCCGAGGTCGAACGCGCCCTGCGCGTGCTCGACGGGGCCGTCGTCGTCTTCGACGCCCAGAAAGGGGTCGAGGCCCAGTCAGAAACCGTGTGGCGGCAGGCCGACAAGTACCAGGTGCCCCGTCTGGTCTTCATCAACAAGATGGACATTGTCGGGGCCGACTTTGCCAACGCCATCAACGAGGTGAAGGAACGCCTGCAATGCCGCCCGGTGCCGGTCACCATTCCCATCGGCGCCGGCTCGATCAAGGATAGCCCGACTCCTTTTGAGGGAGTGGTCGACCTGATCAGCATGGAGGCGGTTTACTTCGATCCGAGCAGCCCGGAGCGGGCCGACGGCAAGAATGTGGCCCGCATTGGGCTCGACAAGCTGGCCGACAGCCCGCGCATGAAGGGCAAGGCGATCAACGTTGACGCCTTGAAGGCCGAGGCCCAGTCCTGGCGCGACAACCTCTTCGATGTCATCACCGAGGCCGACGACGAGGACAAGATCACCTCAACCTACCTGGCCGGCGAGAAGGTGGCCCCCGCGGCCATCCATGCCTTGCTCCGCCAGCGCACCTTGCGGAACGAAATCCAGCCCGTCTATTGCGGATCGGGCCGCGAGCATGCGGGCGTGCAGCTCTTGATGGACGGCATCTGCTGGTATCTGCCCAGCCCGCTCGACGTGCCCCCCGTGGTCGGCAAGCATCCCAAGAAAGACAAGGAAGAGAAGCGCAAGACCGATCCGA
>JBFWSD010000812.1:0-4157 GCA_050248575.1 Gemmataceae bacterium | reverse complement strand
GATCGCGCCGTCCGTTTGATCGTCCGCAGCCAGAACACCAAGGGGGGCTGGCGCTATCATCCCCATTCGACCGACGCCGACCTGTCTGTGACGATCTGCCAGATCATGGCGCTGCGGTCGGCCAAGAACGCGGGCTTCTATGTGCCGAAGGCGGTGGCCGACCGCTGCATCGCGTATGTGAAACGTTGCCGCGATCCGCGCGGCGGCTTCCGCTACATGGATAGTCATGGCGGCCCGGCTTTCGCGCGCACGGCGGCGGGCGTGGTGGCCCTCTACTCGGCCGGCCTCTACAATGGTCCCGAAGTGGAAGACGGCCTGCGCTACCTGATGAACTGCAAGCCGGGCAACCATTTCCTGCGCCACGACATGCACTACTTTTATGGTCACTACTATGCCGCCCAGGCCATGTGGACCGCCGGGGGCAAGTACTGGCAAGAGTGGTATCCGGCCATCCGCGACGACTTGCTCAACTCGCCAAGGCTACGGCCCGAGGGTTCCTGGTTCGATCCAATCTGCACGCATTACGGTACAGCCATGGCTTGCATCATCTTGCAGATCCCGAACAACTATCTACCGATCCTGCAAAAATGACCCGACGCTCCGGGAGAAGCAGCATGTGGACGCGACGAAGCTTCCTGATCGGTGGCGCCGCGCTGGCCAGCGTGCCCGTGGCGTACGAACTTCTCGTGGGCCAGGAACGCGGGGCCAAGATCACCTCGCCCGTCACCCCTGCTGCCGACAAGGCCATCGCACAGGGGCTGGAATACCTCACCAGCCAGCAACACGGCAACGGCTCGTTCGGCGTCGGTCGCTATCGCGGCAATCTGGCCATCACCGCACTGGGCGGCCTGGCGCTGATAGCCGGGGGCCATCTGCCCGGACGCGGCAAGTATGGCCACGTGATCAAGCGTGCCCTCGAGTTCGTGCTGTCGCAAGAAAGCAGCGATCCGCCCGGCTTCCTCACCAACGCGGCCGCCTCCCACGGGCCGATGTACGGGCACGGCTTTGCCACCCTGTTCCTTGCCGAGTTGCAGGGAATGATCCACGATCAGCCGCTGCGGAAATCCACGCGCGAATGCCTCGAGCGGTCCGTGAGGGTCATCCTTCGCAGCCAGAATCGCACCGGGGGCTGGCGCTACCGCCCCGACGCTGTCGATGCCGACATCTCCGTTACCATCTGCCAGATCATGGCCCTGCGCTCGGCCAAGAACGCGGGCATCCTGGTACCGAAGGAGGTTGCCGACCGCTGCATCGCGTACGTCAAGCGTTGCCAGAGCGCGCGTGGGTCGTTTCGTTACATGGTCGAGGCGGAGGGAGACGGCATCGGCTTCGCCCGCACGGCGGCGGGCCTGGTGGCTCTCAACGCAGCCGGCGTCTACAAGGGCCCCGAAATCGACCGCGGACTCCGTTTCCTGATGGACTGCAAACCAGGCGATCCGCGATTGCGCCATGACATGCACTACTTCTACGGCCATTACTATGCGGCCCAGGCCATGTGGACGGCGGGCGGCGAATACTGGCAAACCTGGTATCCGGCCATCCGCGACGATCTGCTCAACGGCCCGCGGCACCGCCCCGATGGTTCCTGGTTCGATCACCTCTGCACTCATTACGGCACGGCCATGGCCTGTATCATCCTGCAAATACCCAACAACTACCTGCCGATCCTGCAAAAATGACGAGTCGATGCTTCGGTGTGCTGGCGTTGCTGGTGGTGCTGAGCGGTCAGCAAGCATTGAATCGCCCCGCTCTTGCGGGGGTGGCACGCCCCGAATTACTCCGAAGGGCGTGTGGGACCGTTGACAACCGCCTTCTTGAGGAAGCTGAACGTGCGACCCGGTATCACGCCCTGGCAACGCCACGATTCACGCTCGAGCGGGCCGACGGCAAAGAACTCAGCGGCACGCTCGAGGAGATCGGCCCCAACTGGTCGATCACGCTCGGCGGGGCCGATCTGGTACCGGGCCGCGATGTCATTGCGCTTGCGCGGCAAGGCACGCGGCGACCGCCGCGCCCCGTCGACGAGCACGTGGTGCTGGTCGGGGGTGCACTGGTGCCGGGCCGCGCTGACGACCTCACCGGCGAAACCCTGCGTTTCCAGGCGCGTCTTGACGGCGACAAGGACCTGGACTGGAAGCTTGGTTTGTCGGCGGTCGCGCTTGTCTGGATCGCGGCCCCCGAGGGCACGAAGAGCGCCGAGGCGCTCGCAAGGCAGCTGGCCGCTGCCCGCCGCGGCCGCGACCAGGTGCATCTCCGCAACGGCGACGTTCTCGAAGGCATCCTGATCTCCTTTGCCCGCAAGGACCAGCTCAAGATCGAGGTGAAGGGACGCGAGGTGGCCGTCGAGTTCAACAAGGTGGCGGTCATTGCCCTCAATACCGATCTGCAACGCGTGCCGAAGACCAAGCAGCACGGGCACGTGGTGCTGGCCAGCGGGGCCCGCCTGGAACTCGCCACGCTCAAGGCCAATGAGCGCACCGCCACGGGCAAGACCATCCATGGCAACCCGGTCGAGTTCCCCGTGGCCGATCTGGTCGCGCTCGACATGCGTGGCGGTCCCGTTGCTTATCTCTCCGATCTCAAGCCGACGCTTTTCCAGTTCACCCCGTTTCTCGATCTCGAGTGGTCGTACGTCAACGATGGCAGCGTCGCGGGCAGCGATCTGCGCCTGGGCGGGCACACCTTCGACAAGGGCGTGGGCGTGCATGCCGCCTCGAAGTTGACCTATGCCGTGCCTGCGGGCAGCCGCCGCTTCGAGGCGCTTGTTGGCCTCGACGACCGTACCGGCCGAGAGGGCACAGCCCGCCTGGAAGTGCTTGTCGACGGCAAGCCGCGCAAGCTCCCCTGGGATGGTTCCTTGCTTGGCGGTAAACCGCCGCAAGAGCTGCGCGTCGATCTCGACGGGGCCAAGGAAGTGACTCTGTTGGTCGACTTCGGCCCGCGCGGCAATGTTCAGGCCCACGTCGATTTTGCCCAGGCGCGGTTCGTGAAGTGAAGCAGGCAGCAGCGCGAGACGCCCGAGTGACGTCATGATCGCCTTCCAAGCACATCGGAACGATGTCCAGGCTCTTGCCTTTTCACCTAACGGGCAAGCGATCGCCAGCGCGGCCAGAGACCGGGTCTGTGCCTGGTCCGTCGGCGGTTTCAAAATGATCCACGAATTTCCGCCTTCAGGTCTTTGGTCGGCAAAGAGTATCGCCTACTCCCCGAACGGCGAGTTCTTTGCCCGAGGTGGCCACAGGGGAACGGTAGTCTGGTCCATGACGCCACGAGTGAAGGAGATAGGCTCCTTCAGGAATCTCCTTCAATCGCTCGAATTCTCACCAGATGGCAAGATACTCGCAGGGTACGAAGGATATGGACTGCGGCGGTGGTCCATGCCCGATGGCGCGGCCTGTTCCAACGCGGGTTCCTGGAGGAATCCCACCTCCACGATCCTTCCCGCCGGAAGTCTCTCCTTCAGCCCAGACGGACAGCTACTGGCCATCTTGACGGCCGAGTGGCAGAAGAAAGATTTCCAGCCCGTTGTCTATTTGCGGACAACCACGACGGGCAAGATTGTCGCAAGAATCTCCACGGACGCCTTCAAGGATCTCTACCGCCATCCGCCTGTGCTTCGCTTCTCGCCAGATTGCAGATTCCTGGCCGGACTGTCGAGTACCTCTCTCTGCATCTGGGAAATGAACCACGCCGCCGAAGCCGCCCGAATCAAGGGCAAGAAACACTTCAAGGACTGTGTTTTTCTGCCCGATGGCCGCCGCCTGGTGACCGTCTCCAACGACGCGCTCGTCCGCGTCTGGCGCACGGATTGCTGGACCGAGACCGACGCCTACGAATGGAAGATTGGCAAGCTGGCCTGCGTGGCCGTGTCTCCCGATGGCTGCCTGCTTGCCGCAGGCGGCAGCACGGGCAAGATCGTCCTCTGGGATGCCGTTTGACTTCCGAAGAATCTTTCATCCATAGAACATTCTCATGACCTCGGTGGCCGAGTTCGTCGAAACTTTGAAGCGGTTGGGGCTGTTGCCGCCCGACCAACTCGACGCGCTGGCCCGCGAGCAGAGCCGCTTCCCCGATAACCGCAGCTGCGCCATCGAGCTCAATCGCCGCGGAAGGCTTACCTTCTTCCAGGACGACCTGCTCAACGCGGGCAAAGGGGA
>JBFWSD010000811.1:0-4157 GCA_050248575.1 Gemmataceae bacterium | reverse complement strand
GCTTGCCCTCTGGAGGTTGCGTGGCGGGAGATTCCGGCAGCTGCTCGGGCTGCTTTTGAGGGGAATGGTCCCGCGTGGGAGAATCTCCCTGGGCGACCGATTCCTGAGCCCTGGGGACGCCCATCAAGAGGTAGCCCAGCGCCACCGTGACGCCGAAATTCCAGAGCAGCAGCACGGCCAGCAAAAGGGCGCGGAGCGATTTCATGTGTGTCTCCTTCAAGGGGCGTGGCTATTCGCCTTGAATGGCCTTGAGGGCCTTCGCCTGGGCAGCTTGGACCGCGGGGTCGTTGCTGTCTTGCAAGTTGAAGTTGATGTGGTCTACCAAGGGCTTGGCCGCCGGGCCATGCCTTTCGAGCTGTTCCAGGAGATTGATACGACTCTTGCTATTATTGGTTCGGAGGAACACGGTCATTGATTGAATGGCGAAATCGGCTTCAGGAGGTTTCAACGCGAGCAGCGCGGCGCTGCATTCGGCTTGCGTATTCGCTTGCTGGATACCGGCGATTAGTTTGAAGATCTTGATCCGCGCCTCGCGGTCGAGATTGATGAGCGGAAACGGCTTGGGCATGGGCAGCGGCGGCGGTTTGGCGACAACGGCCCGCATCAGTTCCGCCTTGGCTTCCGCATCAAGATCGGTGCCAACGAGCGACTCGACGGCCTGGGTGGCTGGATACTGAATCTCGCGCATGCTCCCCAGCAGTGGCACGACGCGCCGGCGAATGTCGATGGGAACTTCCTTGTTCTTCACTAGCCCGGTCAGTTCGGGGATGGCGCTCGACGATTGCTGCGGCGGGTAGGCGGCCAGCCGCTCCAGGATCACGATCAGTTGATCGGCATCATTCTCTTTCAGGAGTCGGCGCAAGCGGCCTATGGCCGAGATTGGGTTAACCATCGCGCCCTCCAGTGCAGCGATCGCTGCCAGCCGGACCTCCCGGTCCGAATCATCCAGCAAGAAGAGAACGGTCTGGCCAATGAATGCCGTATCCGGGCTGCCTTGAACAAGCGCCAGCCCTTGCAAGCGTCGCCGCGGGTCGCGATCCCTGATCAATTCCGTTAGCCCGAGTCTGCCTCCCATTTCCTTGGGATCGATGCTGGCGATGGCAGCAAACAGGGCAGTGCGCGTTTCGGGGCTGGCATTTCTCAGCATGGCCACCAGCGGCGCAAGGGCGATCGCGGCGTCCGGCCCGATCCTTCCCAGTGCCGCGATATAGAACGGCCGATGCTGCGCTTCCCCTTTCTGGATGGCTTGCAGGATGGTGGGCACGTCGGCGGCCTTCGCCGATTCGAGCCCGCCCGTCAGGGCACGGGCCGCCTTGCTCACTTCCGGGTTGTCATCCTTGGCGGCCGCCAGCAAGATTTCCACCGCTTGCGGTTTGCTCGGGCCGCTGGTGTTGCCGAGCGCGACAAGACAATCGCGGCGAACGACAGCATCCCGCCCGGGCCGAACCGCATCGAGCAGCACCGGCATGGCCGGTTCCGCTTGCTTGCCCAGTTTCAACAGCGCCGCTGCGGCATAACGCTGCGCTGCCACGCTCTGGTCGCGATCCCTGAGCAGGGCAACATACATGGGCAACGCTTCCACACGCGGCGCGCCCAGGCGTGCCACGCTGGCTTCCGCCGCAGCCCGAACCCTCTCATCCGGATCCTTCAGCCCTTCGAAGAGCACGGTCAATGCGCGGAGATGCGTATCCGTATTGAGACCGAGGGCTGTCTCGGCTTCGCCCCGCACCAGCAGGTCGTCATCCCCCAGCGCGGCCAGCAACATCGGCGTGGCTTCGGCGCCGCCGATCGTGCCCACCACCATCACCGCGCGTTTTCTCACCTCGGCATTCTCGTGCTTGAGCGATTCTTGCAGGGCGGGCAGCGCATTCATGCCGAACTGGCCCAGCGCGCGGGCTGCGCTATCCGCCACTCCCGCGTCTGCATCCGCCAGCAAGGCAACAATGCGCGGAGTGCTCGACGCTTCGCGCAAACTGGCCAGGACCTGGCAGCCCGACTTCCGGATTTCAGCATCTTCACTGTCGAGATCTTTCAAGGCCTGGGCGGCCCGGTCGGGTGCAGGCTCTGGCGTGGGCAGAGCCGGAGTCTTGACCGGAGCAACCGGTGCAGGCGTGACTTCCTTCTTGTCTTCATTCCTGGTTGCGGCAGTCGACTGCTCCTGCGGGCGAGGCCACACATAGGCCAGCGCGACGCCGCCCCCCACGAGCAGGCCATCGAGCACCAGTAGCGCGATGAGCCACTTGCCGCGGCCGCCGCCTGCTTGCCGTTCCACGGCCGGCGTCGTCGGGTTGAGCTGTGAAGTGCGAACGTTCGTCCCGGGCCGGTCGGGCGAAGCTGCCCTCAGGCCAGAGGTCTTCGGCCTGGTGTCGGCCACGCCGGGCTGACTCGCCGCCGGAGGTGCCGCTCCCTTGGCGCGAAAGACGCTGCCGCACGAGGCGCACTTCATGGTCGCGTTAGCAGATGGGGTGAGTGCTGCCGAGCACTTGGGGCACTTGGGGGCGACCGCCATGATGGGCCTTTCTGCTGAGTTCGCAGGTCGGGTAGGCTCACGACGGAGATAGTGTAGCCCATACCGGCACTCGGCTCAAGTGCTCGCATCAACGGTCGTTTATCAGTGGTTTTACTCGGGGCAGATCGAGCTGACCCAGCGCGCCGGGGCCTCGTAGTCGCACGATAGGTTGAAGTGCCGCTTCAGGAACGGGTTGAGCGAACGCTCGTAGAAGAGATCGTGCGGATAGGTGGCCGCCGGGCGGGCATTGCACCGATCGACCAGGCCAGCGGCCACGAGCGCTTCGGTCACCAGTTCCGAGCAAAAGTAGCTGAAACGATGATCGCCGCGCGGCTTGCCCATGACCCAGGTGCGCAACGGCCCGCGCGGCCGCAACAGCGTCAGGTGTGCGCCCATACGGATGAGGGCAAAGCGCTTGCCGTCCTGCCGTTCCGCGAAGGCGGTCAGGCAGGCGTTCTGTTCCGGCGTCAGCGGGCACTTGCGCACGCGCAGCCACACTTGCCCGGCGCACTCGTACTCCATCAGGTGCGGGATGAGCTCGGTGATCCGGCACCAGAGAGTGTCGTTGGGGCCCGCCTCGAGGATGCCGAGTTGCCCGTCGGAACGCTGGACCACGATTCCCGATCCGTGCGGTTCGAAGGCCAAAGCCATGTTGTGGGTCACCGTCCAGAAGCGATTGGGATCGGTGCGGAGCATGATATCGCCCGGCTTCGGGCAGTAGGGGCGTGGCGTGCCGTGGAAGCAAGTGTCGACCTGGCACTGCGGTTCGTAGAGAAAAGAACCCGGGCACGGCTTGCAGGCCGGGGCCGCCTGATCTGTCGGTAGTTGACCGGCCAGCACGCCGGCCCAGAGCAGGATGCGGAACATGGACACCTCACAGCAGCTGAACAATCTCCCCATTAAATGTCGATTGTCCGGTGTGCGGATTGAACGCGCTCCGGGCAGCACGGGCAAGATTTGCCAGGCGGCCCGCCGCACAGCCGACACGGCCCGAAAAGTCGCCGCGGTTTGACAGGAAATCAGGTGCCCACGTATTCGACGCCGGCTTCGCCCGCCCGCACCTCGCCGATGGCGTAGGTCTTGATGCGAAGCTGCTCGAGCTGACGCTGGATGCTTTCCGCGAAGTACGGGCTGCAGATTACCACGAAGCCAATACCCATGTTGAAGACACGGTCCATCTCCATTTGGTCGACATTGCCCAGCGCTTGCAGCCAGGTGAACACGGGAGGAATCGGCCACGAACCGCGTTCGATGAACACACGGCAGCCCGCGGGCAACACGCGCGGGACGTTGTCGAGCAGTCCGCCGCCCGTGATGTGGGCCAGCCCGCGAACCACACGCCGCTTCACCGGATAGTGCGACAGAAGCTCTTTGACGGCCCGCACGTAAATGCGCGTCGGCTCGAGCAACTCTTCGCCCACCGTGCGGCCCAGTTCGGGCACAAAGTCCGTTACTTTCAACCTGGCGCGTTCAAAGACCGCCTTGCGCACCAGGCTATAGCCGTTCGAGTGCAGGCCCGAGCTGGCCAGCCCGAGCACCACGTCCCCCGGGCGGATCGTCTTGCCCGAGATGATGTGATCGCGTTCGACCACGCCGACGCAGAAGCCGGCCAGGTCGTAATCGCCGGGCTGATAAAAGTCGGGCAGGA
>JBFWSD010000810.1:0-4162 GCA_050248575.1 Gemmataceae bacterium | reverse complement strand
GCACGACCGGGACGAGATGGAGGTGCTCTTCACGCTGCTGGCCGAGCGCTACGAACGGCGCAGCGTGGCGATCACGACGAATCTCACGTTCTCGGAGTGGGATCGGATCTTCAAGGACCCGATGACGACGATGGCGGCGATCGACCGGGTGGTGCACCACTCGGTGATCCTCGACCTCATGAGCCTGGAGAGCTATCGGGCCCAAGAGGCCATCGCGCGGCAGCAGACGGAATCGTCGCCCGCTCAGGCAGGCCAGGAGGGACAGCGTGGCTGAGAGCCCGTCGCGTAACGATAGCCTAACGATAGGCTGCCCGATCTGCGGGCAGCTCTTCGAGGCATCTGGCCGGCGGCGCTACTGCTCGGACCGCTGCCGGCAGGCAGCCTGGCGCGAGCGCAAACCGCAGACCCTGGGGCTGTTGCCGAAGCGCACGCCCAAGCTCGCCACGATCTACGAGTGCGGTATCTGCGAAACCCGGCAGATTGGGGACCAGTGGTGCGCCGATTGCCAGCGCCCCTGCCGGCGAGTCGGCCCGGGCGTGCCCTGCCCTCACTGCGACGAACCACTCGCCCTCGACGAGCTGTGGCCAACCTGACACCCCCGACGGGACCCTCGTCGGTGCAGAACCCTTTCCCCTGGCACCTGCCCCAACCACGAAATCGGCCTGACCTCCGCGATCTCCCGACCGGCCATTCTAGTTGTCGCCACCGGCCTTTCTTGTTGACGCCCATCAGGTGTGGTGCGGCGGTCATACCGACCGGACCCGGCGCAGCCGACCGCGCCAGAGGTTGAGCCGGCACTCCACGACGGAAGACTCGAAAGAGAAGACGCCCAGCAACTGCACAAGACCATGGGCGGCCTGTTCCAGGTGTCGACGTGACCGCAGACTCGCTGCGGTAAAGCTTGGCGACTTGACAAAGCCGCATGCTCGCGGGCAACGATCCATGCCAAATCTGATTGAGCGGGGGCGAACCGCCATGCTGCAATCCTTCAGCAACGTTAGGCATCATCATCTGCGAAACCTGGATGAACGGTCGCAAAGGCTCCTGGTCAGCCGCTGTCTCCACGGAAACGCACGGAGGCTGTCTAGTTGGTGGTATGCCGATGAACGTACGATTCGCCCGATGGCTGCATGAACTGGAGGAAGCGGCCTGCGGTCCGTGCGGACTGGTAATCGACGACGTTGCGGGATGCCTGTGGTCCGGAGTTCACCGATCGTGCTGCTTACCCAGTGCGATGCGATCGGCGGAAGCCGATTCCCTGTTGCCGGCAGCAGACGACGATGAGAGTAAAGAAGCGTCATATACCAGCTCGTACTTGTCATTGATCACCGACTTCCATGTTCCGCTCCAGCCCGAGATTTCGAATGAATTGCTTGATCGGGTCGTGCTGAGTCGCGGGGCACGGCGAGAGAGTCGATGCGACCCCAGGCGGGCGCGCGCGCTGCTTCGCTCGATCACCATATCGATTTGCGTTCCAATAGGGCATGAGCCCGATCTGGGCTTGACCTCGTTCTGGGCAGGTGTCCACTCCCCGTGTTGTGCATTCACTCGCCTCTGGACCCCTACCGTCTCTTGAGCAGCGGAATGCCGATTCCCCGAGCAACCAGTCCTCATGAGCCTTCCTCCGGCTACAGCACGGCTCGCTAAGCCCCGTTCGCAAACTGCCGGCCACTGAAGCGGCAGGAGCAGTTTCCTCCCCAGTGACGAATGCTCGGCAGCAGCTAGGGTCGTTGTGCCGTCGCGTTTACGTCGGGCTGCCCGGAATGTTGTCCGAATTGGCGCTCCACAGAGGCTGCGTCCGCGATATCGTGCGATCGAGAGTCCCCGGTCCGACCGAGATTCGGGGAACGCTCGAAGGAGGCTCTGTGATGTTCAGGACACCAGTGGGGCTGAGCACGGCGACGGCGGATGTGCGGCGACCCAAAGTTCATGTGGCGATCACAGCCCTTGCTTTGGGGGTGGTGCTCTCCGTCTGCTCCCTTCTAGCGAATTACGGACATGCGAGCGCCAATCCGGCGGTGACCAAGAGCACCTACGTCACGTCTAACAATTACCTAGACTACAGCGCCGACGGTTGCAACGCAGGCCAAACTCAGCCGTATAACGGGCACATACTCGACTTCGGTGCACCTGGCCAAGACGCCTTTGGTAATTGGGGCACGTATATGCCCGGAAGTTCCACCAACTTCATAACAGACAGCAATGTATACGTCTACAGTATATGGTGGGCTTACCAGTTCGCCAATTGTTCTCCATCGGGGGCATTTACCACTTTGGTAGTAGGAACAAACAACTCTGGATCATACATTAACTACACTGCAGGCCGTACCCGCACGTAATCGATTATGGAGATGCTCCATGTGCTGCGTATGGTACGCAGACTACAACTTCCGAATACTGCCAGGATGGGTGGTACCAATCCGACATATGGTACTATGCCTACGCGATCGGCGCATATCCTCTTCCCGAGATCTATGCTACGTCAGGCGATAATGCGAGGGCATGGCAAAGGGTGAGTCTCTGGTCGTATCTCGTCTACAATTATCCTCTAACGATCTTTGGCTCTCTGACAGAATGGCGAGCTCAAGCGTACTGCGGGTCCTGTACAAACTCTCCGGACCAGGGCTTCAGCTTTCTCTACAATATTCTGAACAGCGATTATCGCACGGCGATTCCGCTGTACTGGGAGTCTGACATCGGATGGGGTTTCTGACGAGCAACACGGAAATTGAGCAGTACGGAAATTGAGCAGTACGGAAATTGAGCGCTCGGCGTTCGCTACAACGGAGGAATGGACATGCTACGAAACCGTGCTCGTAAGCTGACACGACAACCAGGGGTCAGGGCAATCCTAGTTGGAATGCTGGCGGCTCTCTCCGCGCTTCCAGTGGTGCTCAGCTCCGGGTCGTCGCAGACCGCCATCACCACCGAGTGGGACGGGGTGATCGAATCGCAGCAGCGCTACTTGGCGAACGTCACAGATCCGGCCGCGAGGGCGGTCCTTGAAGAGCATATCGACGCGGCGCAGAAACTGCGGCATGCGCAAGTTGAAGGGCGCCGAAGCACGCTCAGCGGAAGCCAGCCAGCAGCCTCCCCACCCCCAGTTCCCGTGGATACGCCCGTGGTGGCGCCTCCCGATGGCGGCCGAGTCGTCGAGTGGATCTCGCCCTTCCTGCCTAGCCAGCAGTTTGTGCAGGAATCCAACTGGGTTCGCAGCTTGGGTAACGGCAGCGAGCTCGCGGTGTGGGCGGGGCATGTGGGCGCGGATCCCACTCAGGGCGTTGTGCTCGTGACCCGCTTTGACCTGGGTAAGGGGCCGACCGTCTTGGCGAAGTATTTCGCTGCCGAGCGAAGAGGTGGGCTTCGTGTCGTCTCAGCTGTTCAGAACATTGTTCATGTGGTCGGCACCAACGGGGCATCGTTCGAAATCGATGCCGATCATCCGGAAATCGTTCCCGTGGGGCTGACGAAGGTCCCGTAAGGTACTGCTAGGCCTTCGATCCCTGACGGCTTGTTGGCGCTGCGGGCGCCGGATGCGGACGGTGCTCGGGTCATTTGACGTGGACGCGCCGGGATCCGTTGATGGCTGTCCCTGCCGCTCATCGATTCACTCGCATTAGGACGGCGGTGCGCCGGCCGGGAAGCCACGGCGCGCCGGCACGGACCGCGGGCGCGGAAGAGCCAAGGAAAGCCCCCCCCCGCTACTCCACCCGCTCCCGGTACTGAATGCTCTCCGCTACGTGCGCCGGCCCCACCACCTCGCTCCCCGCGAGGTCCGCGATCGTCCGGCCGAGCTTGAGCAGCCGGTGAAACGAGCGGGCGGAGAGGTTGAGCTGCTCGACGGCCACGCGCAGGAGGTCGGCCGAGCCGGCCTCGAGGCGGGCCTGGACGAAGTCCCGCACCTGGGCCGGGGTCATCTCGGCGTTGAGACGCGTGGTGGGCGTGCCGTCGGGCGCGGCGAAGCGCTCGTGCTGGGTGGCGCGCGCCGCCTGCACGCGCCCGGCCACGGCGCTCGAAGGCTCCGCCTTCGCCGCGGCGGCGAGCTTGTCGTAGGCCACGCGCGGAACGTCGACGAAGAGGTCGATGCGGTCGAGGAGCGGGCCGGAGATGCGGCGCCGGTAGCGCGAGACCAGCTGCGGCGGGCAGGTGCAGGGACGCTGCT
>JBFWSD010000809.1:0-4163 GCA_050248575.1 Gemmataceae bacterium | reverse complement strand
CAACGCGGCAACGAGAGATAAACGGCTGTACACGAGCGGTCCCCAATAGAAGTCGTCTTAATAGTCCCCACTCTATCTAAGAGACGATAGGGGCAGTATATCCCAACGCCCCCGGGATGAGAAGAATCCGAGGGGCAGGTTTCAACCTATTCTGCCGGCGTTTTCTGGATGCACAAATAGGATCTGGGCGTTCACGAGTCGTTCGATACCCGGAACACGTACCAGTCGGAGCGAGCCAGCTCATGGCGGGATTCTAAGTCCGATAATCCGAAAGCTGCAACACCTCTTGCCGGTGGCAGTCACGCTTCTCCAGTTCGGCGAGGGCCGCCATCACCAGTCGATTGGCCTGTTCCAGGAGGGGCCGCGTGATGGGCTGCCCGCGGTAAGCGGAGAGGTCGACGACGGGACCGAACAGCACGTGCGTGCAGCGCCCGGTGGGCATGAGCCACGAGCGGGCCACGTGGCTGGTCTGCGGCCCGCCGCGAATCGAGACCGGTACGAGCGGGGCGCCCGAACGTAGGGCCAGCAAGGTGGCCCCCGCCTTGCCGTTGCGAACGACGGCCCGGCCCGCGTTGCGCAGGCCGCCTTCCGGGAATACGCACACGAGCAGCCCGTCGGCCAGACGCTTCAGGGCCTGACGCACCGCGGTCACATCGCGGCCGTTGCGCAAGACCGGCACGCACTGAAGGTAGTCGAACAGCCACCACACGAGCGGCACGCGATAGTATTCCTGCGCGAACAGGAAACAGATCAGCCGCGGGCAGCTCACCGTGAGGAAGAGTGGATCGGTGCTGCAGGTATGATTGCTGGCCAGCACCACTGCCCCCTTGCGCGGCAGCGGGGCCAGGTAGTGATGGCTGCAGCGATACCACCAGCGGGCATAGGCGTGTAAGATGCCGAGACAGACAAACTCGATCAGGATCAGCCCCGAGCGCCGCCAGCGCCAGTAGAGCACGCTCAGCAGAACCAGCATTAGCGCGAGGATCCACATGGGCTGGCCCGTCATCTCCTGGTGAGCTGTTGAACGCGGCCCACGGCCGCCTCGATCGTCTCGACCAGATCGGTCGAGAACTCCGCGGGCCGCCGAATCATCACGACTTGGATGCCCAGTTCGGCGGCCGCCAGTACCTTCTCGGCCACGCCCCCTTCGCGTCCCGAAGCCTTGGTCAAGAGGACGTCGATGCCCAGCTTCTCGAAGAGGGCACGATTGTCCGCCTGGGTGAAGGGGGGCCGCGCGGCCACGATCCGTTCGAGCGCGAAACCGGCCCGCTGCGCTTGCTGGAAAGATACTTCGCCTGGCAACACGCGGGCAAACAGCGTCACGCGCTCGTGTAGCCCGGCGAAGTGCTTGAGCTTCTTCGCGCCGATCGTGAGCAGGATGCGGCGGCCCAGCGCGGGCAAGAGATCGGCCGCCTCCGCAAAGCTATCGGCAAGCCGCGTCCCTGCGGGCGGCTCCCAGTCGGGCCGCAGGAAACGCACGAGCGGCACGTCGCGCGCCGTACACACGCGCCGGGCAATCTCGGTGATCCGCACGGCGAACGGATGCGTCGCATCGACAACCAGGTCAGCAAGGCCGGCCGCCAGGAACTCGGTCAACGAGTCGTCGGTGAAGCCGCGTGCTTCGACGGTCAATGCTCCGCTCGCGGAGTCAGACGCATACGCGCTGGCCGGGCCGAAGAGAGTGGCGATGGCCTCGGTGCGCGTGACCGTGGCGTGCACGTCAAAGTCGGCGGCAAGCAGCGCCCGGGCCAGCCGCGGCCCTTCCGAGGTGCCGCTAAGCAGGAGGATCTTCGGGCGCGCGTCGCCTGGGCCGGAAGAGATGTCCATGTGTCTGATCATACAAATGCGAGCGGCGGGCGCGAGCGCCGAGTGCCTGCCCGACCAGGATCAGCGTGGTCCGCGTGAACCCCTCGGCTGCGATGCTTGCAGCAAGCTGATCCAGGGTGGTCTCGACGATCCGCTCATCGGGCCAGGTGACGCGATGCAGGATCGCCACCGGCGTCTCGGGCGGATAGGCCGTGAGCAAGTCGGCCTGCACCCTTTCGGCCAGCCGCGCCGAGAGGAACAGGCAGAGCGTGGCCCGGTGGCGGGCAAGATCGGCCAGCTGTTCGCCGGCGGGCATGGGAGTTTGCCCGGCGCCGCGCGTCAGGATCACGGTCTGCACTTGCTCGGGCAACGTCAACTCGGAGCGGAGCAGGGCCGCCGCCGCCTGAAAAGAACTCACGCCGGGGATCACTTCATAGTCGATGGAAGCCTGGTCGAGCAACGACATCTGCTCCTGAATGGCGGAGTAGATGCTGGTATCGCCTGAATGCAGGCGGGCGACGATCTTGCCCGAGCGGCAAGCGTCCACCAGGATCGTGCTGATCTCTTCCAGAGTAAGCGAGGCCGAGTTGTGCAGTACCGCGGTCGGGTTAGCTTGCCGCAGGATCTCGGCGGGCACGAGCGACCCGGCATAGACGACCACATCGGCCCGGGCCAGCAAGCGCCGTCCCTTGAGAGTGAGCAGTTCGGGATCCCCCGGCCCGGCGCTGATGAAGAAGACCTTGCCCGCGTTCGCGACCGGCGGCGTGAACAGGCTCGAGCGGGCCAGCGCGAACGTCATCCGCTGAGTCGCGTGGGGCGAGACCATCACTTGCTTGTTGACCAGCAAGCGACCCGCGTGCGCAGCCCGCAGGGCCGCGGGTTCGGCCACCCCCGCGGCGCCGACGCATTTTTCCACCACCGCCGAAGGAGTCGGGACATCGATGGCCGCCAGTTCCTCGGCGCTGAAGTAGACCACCTCGCAATCGAGCAGCCCGGCAAGTTCGGTGATCGCTTGTTCGTCGCGTTTGATCTCGATGGTGGCCAAGGCCGCGATACTTGCGCGTGCGTAACCGTGCTGCGCGAGAAAACGCGTCAGGCCATCGTCGAGCGCGGCCCGCGTGATGCCCCGCTCACAGCCCACGCCGACCACCAGGGAACGGGGCCGCAGATACAAGAGATCGTCGCGGGCGTGAATCCGATCGGCAACACAGACCACGTGGCCCGGGCTGTTCTCTTCGAACCGTTGAATGCAGGTCACGTGCGCGGGCAAGTCGAGCTCATCGAGCCGGCGGCCCGGTGCACCGATCTCCTGCGCGATGGTGACGGCCTCGCCGTTGACCAGCGCGGCCAGCACGTGCTTGATGCGCTCGGCCGGCTCGAGTCTCCAGCCCCAGTCCTGCGCGAGCTGTTCCAGGTTGAAGCCGCCGGCCACGTCGGACGCGGTGGTGATGACCGGGATGGCGCCGAGACAGGCGGCGACGCTGCGGGCAAATTCGTTGGCCCCGCCCGCGTGCCCGGAGAGGACAGGCACAACGAAACGGCCCGCCTCGTCGATGGCCAGCACGCCCGGATCGCTGGTCTTCGACCCAAGGTGCGGGGCGATCAGCCTGGTGACCGCACCCGTGGCCAGGAAGAAGACCAGCTGCTCGTGGCTCGCAAACAGGTCGCCAAGTTGATCGACCAGTGCTCGCTGGAAGGGCTGTTCCCAGCCGTGCTGTGGCGGTCCGTGCTTGGCGGAGAAGAACAGGCTGCCCGCGCGCAATCGCGCGCGCAGGCGGCGAGACATCTCGAGGCCGCGGCGCGTCACGGCAATCAAGGCTATACGTGGCTGGCTCATGGCGTCGGCCTCGACGCGCGGATGATAAACACGGGCCTGTCTGACTCGAAGGCGTGATAGCGTCCCAGCGGGCCACTGTGTGCCAGCTGCACCTGGGTGACCGCGGGCTGCCAGCCCAGCTGCGTCAACCAGTCCCACGCACGCGTGAAGTTTTCGAGCGTTACGCAGTTGACGACGAGCCGACCGCCGGGCCGCAAGCGACGGATCACCACGTCGAGGATCTCCTCGAGTTTGCCCCCGGACCCGCCCAGGAAGACGGCGCCGGGGTCGGGGAGAGGATGCAGCACATCGGGAGCCGTTCCTTCGACAAAGGTGATGCCGTTCGCACCGAGGGCCGCGGCGTTCGCCCGCGCCTGCTCGAGGGCCGCCGCCGACCTCTCGACCGCAAACACACGCAGCGACGGCAGGAGCCTGCTGGCCTCGATGGATACGGAGCCGCTGCCCGCCCCGATGTCCCACAAGACGTCTTTCTCGTGAAGCTCGAGATAACCCAGCGCGATGAGCCTGACCTCGCGGCGCG
>JBFWSD010000808.1:0-4168 GCA_050248575.1 Gemmataceae bacterium | reverse complement strand
TGATGCTCTTCCGGATCAGCTCCAGATGGCCGACGATGGCATCAGGTTCGGGCGGTATCGGTTCCGTGGCCAGCTGGACGTGATCCCAGTCGCGATAGTAGTTGCCCGGTACATGGCGGCCTGTCGACCGGTAGTATTTCCTGCGGCTCGGTTGTTCCTTGTCCTCGGCGTGTTTCTTCATCACGGCTTCGAGCTTGTCGATCGAGGCCATGGCGTCCTTGATCTTGACCGAATCGAACTTGTCGTCGAGAGCGTAGACGCCGGGCAAGATCCCGATGAGGATGAGCATGATCAGGCCAACGCCCTTTTGCCCGTCGTTGGAGCCGTGCGCGAAGCTGACGCCAGTACAGGTAAAGATGAGCAGCCCGCGCAGCAGGGGCGGCGGCGGCGTGTCCCCTTCCGGCGCCGAATGGATCACTTCGGACTTGATGTACTTCATCGCCAGCAGCAACAGTGCACCGGCGAGGCAAAATCCAAACAGCGGCGAGAACAGGAGCGACTGCAATACCGAGTAGGCCTTGCCCCAGTTCACTCCCGAGCCGAAGGACCGGCCCATGTAGATCGAACTGGCCAGCCCGACGCCGAGAATCGCACCGATCAGAGTGTGCGAACTGGAGGCGGGCAGACCCAAATACCAGGTGCCAAAGTTCCAGATGACTGCGGCGATGAGGATCGACAGCACCATGACCAGGCCGCCGTTCTGCCCCATGCCGACCAGGGCGTCGACAGGCAGCAGGTGCACGATGGCGAAGGCCACAGCGACCCCGCTCAGCATCACACCCGAAAAGTTGCAGAATCCCGACCAGATGACGGCCACCCACGGCTTCAATGCACGGGTATAGATCACGGTCGCTACCGCGTTGGCGGTGTCATGAAACCCGTTGATGAATTCGAAGCCGAACGCCACGAACAGAGCGAAGAAGAGGACGACTGCCATGCCTGTCGACAGGTCAGCACCAAACAATTCTGACATGACCCCCTCCGGATGGGAGAACGCGTTGTGCCGAAAAACTAGTCAGGAGCTGCCATCACGACAAGGCAACGCCTCGATTTCCCCGAAACTTCACGGCCTCCAAGCTCAGGTTGCCTGTGGCGAATCGGCAGCGTGCTCCTTCTTGTTATGCTTGTTCCTGTGCTTCTGTTTCTTGTCATCCTGGCCATTGTCCGCCAGCTCGGCGGACGGATCTTCCTCTTCGTCGTTGCTCTCGTCGGGCGCGGGCTCAACGTCGCTGCCCAGCCCCAGTGAGAAGCGATAGATGACGGTCACCAGCACGATGAGGAAGAGGGTGGCCAGTCCGGCCTCGGGATACTCTTGGACGCCACAGGCCAGCCCGACCACCACAGAGGCCAGCACGAAGGTGATATCCTTTGGATCCCGAATCGGCACCCGGTAGCGAATGATGGACAGCGCCCCGAACACGCCAAAGGCACGGGCCACGCTATTCCCGATGATGGCGATCACCAGCGACACCAGCACGCCAAGCAGGATGATCGAGTGGGCAAAGTTGCGCGAGAACTTCTTGCCCGAGTAGGTCCGGGCATACGTGAACGCGATGACGAACGAATAGAAGGTGGCAAAGGCGAGCGTGACCAGCACCTGGGTGAAGCTCACCTGGCCGCCGTGGCCTTCCACATGTTGCAAGAGCCAGTCCATGTTGGTCCCTTCGATAGAAGTTGTGAAACTGGCTGGCACCATAGTACGTCATAGGGTTCAACACAAATAAAGAAGCAGTGAAACATCGGATGTGAGCCGGAAGACGAGATCTTTCACAATTCTCCACGTACGATTCACGAAATAATCACAATCACCCCTGTCGGCCTGGGGCAAGGACCGACGTGGTCCCGTCCTTCAAATGCTGGGCACAGGAGCTCTTTATCGTGAATTATTCAGCCGCATCGCGGCGCGGGCCGTCAGGAAAATGCACAAGAACGGACCGATTGTCGGCAAGCGGCACCGCGGTTGCACTCAGAATAAATCAGGGCCGTGAACAGTGGCTTGACAACGAGGAGCGCACCCATGAAAGCACTCGACAAGCACCGGAGTAAGAGAGAACTCCACGAGATGCCGCGTGATCCGATGGAGCTCAACGAAGGATGGCTGCCCGCAGAGCCTGGCACCAGCAGCGTGCCCGCACCCTTGCGCTGGGTAGCCCTGCTGATCCTGGCGTTGCTGGTGATGATGATCGCGGCCACCATGGCCGTCATGACGATGTGATGCCATCGTCACGCCGTCGCGCCCATTTCTGCAGGGGGCGCACTGCCGCCCACCAGTTCGGCGCCGTCGACGATCGAGTAGGAGTAGCCCTGCTCGGTCAAGAAAAGCTGGCGGTGGTGGGCAAAGTCAAGCTCGCGCGTATCGCGTGTAGCCAGGGTGTAGAAATGGGCCACCTCGCCCCCCGGCTTGGGCCGCAAGATCCGGCCCAGCCGCTGCGCTTCTTCTTGCCTCGACCCGAACGTGCCCGACACCTGGATGAGCACGTTGGCATCAGGCAAATCGAGGGCAAAGTTCCCCACCTTCGACAGGATCAGGCGGCGAATCTTGCCCTGGCGGAACGCGGTGTACAGTTCTTCGCGATCGGCGTTCGACGTCTGCCCGGTGATGAGCGGGATATCGAAACGTTTCTTGAGCTGGCGGAGTTGCTTGAGATACTGGCCGATGATGATAACGCGGCTGTTCTCGTAGCGCTCCAGCAGCCGGGCCACCACGTCTTCCTTGGCCGGGTTCTCGCTGGCGATGCGATACTTGCTGCGCCACTCGGCCACCGCGTATTCCATGCGCATCGGCTCGGGCAAGGCCACGCGAATCTCGGTGCAATCGGCCTCTGCGATCCAGCCCTTGGTTTCCAGCTCGCGCCAGGGTACGTCGTACTTCTTCGGGCCGATCAGGCTGAAGACATCTTCCTCGCGGCCGTCTTCGCGCACCAGCGTCGCGGTCAGCCCCAGGCGCCGCCGCGCCTGGATATTGGCCGTCACCCGGAACACCGGGGCGGGCAGCAAGTGCACCTCGTCATAAATGACCAGTCCCCAGTCGCGCGAATCGAAGATCTTGAAGTGCGGAAACTCTTCTTTCTTGTCGGGCCGATACGTCACGATCTGGTAGGTCGCCAGCGTTACCGGGGCAATGTCCTTGGTCTCACCCGTGTACTCGGCGATCTGGTCCTCTTTCAGGTCGGTCTTGTCGAGCAGTTCGCGATGCCACTGCTTCACCGCGGTGATGCCGGTGGTGAGGATGAGCGTCGAGCGCTGCATGAGCGCCATGGCGGCAATGCCCACGATGGTCTTGCCTGCGCCGCAGGGCAGCACGATCACGCCGGAGCCGCCGCGGACGTCGCCACCCGCATAGAAAGTGTCGGCCGCATCGCGCTGGTAATCGCGGACTCCGAAGGGCATGCCGCTACGGGCCAGCATACGCAAGCCGATGGGCAACGCTGCCCCTTCGGTGTAGCCCGCCAGGTCCTCGGCCGGATAGCCCACCATGATCAGCGCCTGCTTGATCACCCCGCGGTGTGCGGGATCGACCAGGAAGCTGCGCTCGTCCTGGCGGTCGCCCAGGTACTGCTTGACCTTGGCCTGCCGCGCCAGTTCTTCAAGCAAGGGCCGATCCGCACACACCAGACGAAGCATGCTCTCGTGCCGCTCGAGCTTGACGCGGCCATAGCGGCTGACCAGCTCGGCGATGTCGGCGGGCAGATTGGCGGGCAGCGGGAACTTGCTGTAGCGGCCCAGGATGTCGATCATCTGGTCCGCGCTGATGCCCGCCGCGGCCGCGTTCCACAACGACAACGGAGTGATCCGGTAGGTGTGGATGTGCTCGGGCGACTTTTCCAGCTCCGCAAAAGGAGCCAGTGCGTCGCGCGCCTCGGCATAGCGTGGGTTGTCCACCTCGACGAGGACGGTCTTGTCACCCTGAACGATCAGTGGATTGGTTGGGTCGTAATTCATTAGCCCCTAATGTGTTGCGACGACGAAATCGCGTCCGCTCCGGCCCCAAAATTGCAGTTTAGTGGCTTTGTTCCTCAGGTGCAAGGTCGGTTCAGCGGGCTGTCGCACCGCAATAGAAATGTCCGCTGTTTCGCCGCATTAGAAATGTCCGGTTGTTGGGCTGGCGCGGCTGGGCCGAAGGCAGAGCTGACGCCAGGGGTGATCCTTGCCTGGACCCGAACCGGAC
>JBFWSD010000807.1:0-4174 GCA_050248575.1 Gemmataceae bacterium | reverse complement strand
GACCGAAATCAAAACTCTCCAGATTGAACGTGAACTCCAGCGACGTCTCCGACTTGATGGTCTGGCCCAAGTTGGTGTTGCCCCAGGCGATCTGCTTGCCGTCGGGCGACCAGCCCAGGGCCCAGATCGACTTGCCGCCGCCGTAAAACTCCTGCACCTGCACGCCGTCGTCGGTCTTACAGACATACGTCTCGTGGTTGTTGCCCCCCGAAGAGACGGCCAGTTTGCCGTCGGAAGAAAGGCTGCCGTGTGTGACGGTGTTCGAGTGGGTGTTGAACTCGACGCGATACTTGCCGGTTTCCAGTTCGAGCAGTCCGGCGCGGCCGCTGTCGCCGATGCCCGTGTACAGCAACTCGCCGTTCTTGCGAAATTCGAGAGAGGTGGCCTGGAGCTTTTCCGAAGGATGCTCGTAAGTGCGCAGGGCCGTGCCGTCCGGCTTCCAGGTGCGAATGCTCGCATCGCTCGAACCGGTGGCAATAGTGTTGCCGTCCGGGCTCCACGCGCAGCAGTTGAGCTCGTTCGTGTGTCCCTTGAGCAGGGCCGTTTGCTTGCCCGTCTCCAGCGACCAGACGCGGGCCGTGTTGTCGCCCGCCGCGGTCACCAGCTGCTTGCCGTCGGGTGAAAACGCCGCATCCTTGACTCGATTCTCGTGACCGATCAGCTCGCGCAGCGTGGTGCCGTTCTCCAGGTCGTAGAGCCGCGCGGTCTTGTCATAGCTGGCGGAAGCCAGGTACTTGCCGTCGGGCGAGAAAGCCATGCCTAACACGACATGCTTGTGCCCGGTCAGGGTGCGGACGACCTTGCCCGCCTCGACATCCACGATGTGGATGAGTGCCCCATACTTGCCGCGACCATACGGCGAGCCCGAAATGGCAAGCAGCTTGCGATCCGGCGACTGCGCCGCCGCGTACGGTGCCCCTTCTTGCGACGGGCCGATGGGCAGACGCAGCACGCGCAGCGTGTCGGCCGACTTCACGTCCCAGATGCGAATGGTCTTGTCATAAGAGACGGTCACGATGCGATCGTCGCCCGCCAGGAAAAATGCGGCCTGGATGATCGCCGTGTGGGCGCCGGCATCCAGCACCAGGATCGGCTTGTCCTCCATGGGCCGGATCGTGTTCACCGGCACCGGCAGCGAAGCCACCTTTGGCAGTTCGGGTTCGGGCTTTGGCTCCGGCTTCGGTTCCGGCCTGGGCTCCGGTTCGGGTTCCGGCTCACGTTTGGGGGGCTCGGGCTGCGGCGGCTCGACGTGTGGCAACGACGCCACCTTCTTGTCCGCCCCGTCCTTCTTGGCGCTGGCGTTTTCATTCGACGGCTTCTTGCCGGTATTGCCGAAGAGGAGATAGCCCCCCACGCCAAGCGCCGCCACGAACACGCCAGCCAGCAGGTACATCTTGGCCACGCCGTGGTCGCGGGGCCGTCGCACGGGTGCGCTGATTTCGCTTTCCGTCGGGGCTGCGGGCTGCTCGAACACGAACGCCGGATCGCGCACATCTGCAGGCGCGGCGCTAGGCGCTTCCGCCTTGGCGGGCAGTTCGATCACGAAGCGATGGCCGCACCGCGGGCACGTGGCTTTCTTGCCCTGCAAACTCGAATCGGGCAAGCGCAACTTCGCCGGGCACTGAGGACACGCGATGGTGGGCATGGCGGCCGCCGCTCCTGGGTGTGGAACTCGATTCGCAACTCGAATCATCCAGCAGCCTCGGCAAACTGTCAAGGCGGGGAGCAACTGCCCGGTTGGCGCGTGCGGATTCGGTCGTCAGAGATGACGGCGCCAGCCGGTTGGCCAGGAGCACTCATGAAACCGCTCGTCTTGTTCATGCCACTGTTAGTTCTTGTTGAGAGCGTGAGTCCCGATGCTCATGGGCGGGCGGCAGCGAGAATTCACCTTGCCCGGGGCGAAATCCGCTACCTGGTATATGGCCTGGAAGGTCAATGGTACTGGCACAGACTTCGAGTTCTTGCTTGGCAAGAACTTCGCGTCGAGGTCGAATGGGTCCCCGGCTGCGGCAGGACACCAGAGCAGGCAGCCTGGACGGTGGGCTATAACCAGGTCATGGTTGCGGAGATCGATCGTCGCTTCGGTCACGGAGCATTGAAGAAGCTCGAAGCGAGAGCCATCGAGGCCATGGCACGAGGCACCGATTGACATCAACTCAGTACGGCCATGTCCGGTTTATTGTTGAGGACTGATGTCCTGCGACGAACCGGGTACAATACCGGGATGAACCGTCGCGATTTCTTGCGTCCGCGTCAGCTTGCCGAGGCCGCCGGGCAGATCCTCGGCGCCCTGGATGTGTTGCCCGGCGACAACGCACAAGCCGACGACAGCATGCTGCTCACCCGCGCAGCGCGGCGGGCCATGGCCACCAGCTTCGAGATCTTTCTTCCCTACGGCTTGCCCGTCGAGCCCGCTGAGGAAGCGCTCAATCTGATCGATGAGCTCGAAGACCAGCTCACCGTGTATCGCGATTCCAGCGAGGTCAGCCGGCTGAATCGCGAGGCAAGCACGCGGGCCGTCATCGTCGAGAAGGGGCTCTTCGACCTCTTGCAACTGGCGGCCCAGCTTTCGGCGGAAACGGGCGGCGCCTTCGATGTCACGACCGGGCCGCTCATCAAGGTGTGGGGCATCCATCGCCGCCGCCAGGAAATTCCCCCGGATGAGGAACTCCAGCGGGCCCGCGAACGTACAGGAATGGGCCACGTAAAGCTGGACGAGGCCGCCCGTTCGGTGCGATTCGAGCGGCCCGGCATGGGGATCAACCTGGGGAGCATCGGCAAGGGCTATGCGCTCGATCGCGCCGGGCTCCTGCTGCGGAGCCGGAAAATCTCCGCTGGGTTGTTGCACGGTGGCCACAGCAGCGTGTACGCTATCGGGAGTGAGCCCGGCACGCGTGCAGGCTGGACGGTGGGCTTGGCCCATCCCTGGGAAAAGGGACGCAGGCTGGCACGGGTGCAATTGCGGGATCGGGCCCTGGGGACCTCGGCGGCCACCTTCCAGCACCTGGAATACAACGGACGAAAGCTTGGCCACTTGCTCGACCCGCGGACCGGCTGGCCCGCGGAAGGGATTGCTTCGGCAAGTGTGCTGGCGCCTGGCGCCGCCCGGGCCGACGCCCTGGCCACCGCCTTCTTCATCCTTGGCGTCGATGGGGCCCGCGAGTATTGCCGCCAGCATCCCGAGGTCGGCGCGCTGCTCCTGCCCGACGGCGCGAGCAAGCCGGTGCTGTTTGGCCTGGGACCCGACGAGGTGACACTGGACGGTTGATGGAAAGGTGAACTCGCAACGATGATGATGAATGCCTACACCGTGATCTGCCTCGTCCTCTTGCAGCTGGCCATCGGCTGGCACTTCGTGTTCGAGGCGGTGAGCAAGTTCAAGAAAGACGACTGGACCAGCAAGGGCTACCTCTCCGCGGCGCAAGGGCCGTTTGCCCCGATGTTTCGCAAGATTGCCGGCGCGCCCGAGCTGCCCCCCCCTCCTACGCTGGCCGAGCAAGACGCCATCCTGCTGGCTTCCTACGAACTCAAGCCGATCAATCCGAACGACGATCTCTCCAAGCTGCGCTGGCACGAGTATCTGCCCGATCCCATCAGCAAGGACTGGGACGCCTACTACGATCGGTTCATCGAGAACTACAAGCTGAAAAAGGGCCAGCAGCAGGCGGCCGCCGAGCCCGCGGGCCGGGCCGATGAAGTTGCCCTCCTGGGCACGAGCCCCACGGGTTTCGAGGCCATCGCCTTCCTCCTTGTGGACGACGAACAGCGTCCGCCGGCCGAACCGGTGACGCCCGAGCTGCAGGGCGAGCTGGCCCGCCGCAAGCTGATCGAGAGCAAGAACGCCATGGCCCGCTGGCTCCATGACGGCAAGAAAAAGGTCACCCGCCCCAAGGTGAGCGGGCCGAATCTGGATGTGAATGCCCGCATCAGCTCAGGGGGCCAGTTCGAGCTGACCACTCCCGAACGCATCCAGGAATACAAACGCACCCGCGATCTCTATCTCGCCAAGCTGAACGAGGGGGGCTTCTTTGCCCAGGACTCGCCCGAACTGAAGCGGCTCAAGACTGCCACCGAGACGTTGCGCGGCGAGCTGGCCGCCGACCTGGTCTCGAAGACTGACGGCATGAAAGACTCGCTCCGCGAGGTATTGAACTACGAACAGCGGCGCATGGCG
>JBFWSD010000806.1:0-4174 GCA_050248575.1 Gemmataceae bacterium | reverse complement strand
TGCCGGCAGTGCAAAAGGTGCGTGAAGCCGCCAACCGGGCTCGCTGTATCAACAATCTGAAACAGCTTGGATTGGCTCTGCACAGCTACGAAAGCGCGCAGGGCAGCTTGCCTCCGGGCGGCGTCCACACTGGCACCAGCAATGCTGCCAGCGAGGCCTTCGGCAACTGGGCGATTGCCATCCTGCCGATGCTGGAGCAGGACGCGCTTTATCGCAAGTACGATAACAGCGTGCACAACGCGCACGCGAACAACCGGCCCGTGCACGAGACGAGGTTGTCGCTGATGATCTGCCCGAGCGACGTGTTCACGCAGGACCTGGTGCAGCCCGATCAGGCGGGGCCCAGCTACCCCGCGGCGGCAACGTCGTACAAGGGAGTTTCCGGCCATCGCTGGGGCGCAGACAACGGCTTCTGGGATTATCCGCCTTACTACAGCGACGCTCAGAGCCAGCAGAAATCGCGCGGCCCGTTGACGATGACTGGTATCGGCGGGCACGCTCCCGTCACCTTCAAGGAAATCCAGGACGGGCTATCGAGCACGCTTCTGGTCGGCGAATACCATACGCGCACGAACGCGCCGCGCAAGGCCTTCTGGGCCAGCACGCACTCGTTTCACAATCTGGGTGCGCCGCAGCTCGAATCGTACACGCGCGTGCCCGATTTCGACGCCTGTATGAAGGCGAGCGGCGATCGCTTCTGGCAATGCCATCGCGCCTATGCCTCGCTGCATGCCAGCGGCGGCATCAATTTCCTCCACTGCGACGGGCACGTTGCCTCGATCGAGGCCGCCATCGACGGGCAGCTCTTCCAGCGGCTCGCCACCATCGCCGGTGGAGAAGTTGTGCCCGGCTATTGATCCTCGGAGACTGTCATGCGACGACTCCTACCACTGTTCGCATGCTGCTTGCTGCCCGCGGGCTGCTCGGCCGATCCCTATCCTCTCGCATCGGTTTCCGGAGTGGTTACCTTGAACGGCGAGCCCTTGCCCGGAGCCCGCGTCGGCTTCGAGCCCATCGCCAAGGGCGATGGACTGAACGCCGGGCAAGGTTCTTATGCCGAGACCGATGCCGAGGGCCGTTTCACCCTGACCGCTCTCAACGGCAAGGAAGGTGCGGTGGTCGGTCAACATCGCGTATGGATTCGGACGCTCAAGGCGCAGTCGGATGAAAACGGCAGGCCGACGATTGTTTCGGGAGAGAAGTTGCCCGCGCGGTATCACGACGAATCGGAATTGACCTTCGACGTGCCCGTAGGCGGCAGCGCACAGGCGCTGTTTGCCCTGACATCTCCTTGATCAGACGGGCAGGTCGGATGGATCGCCTTGCAGGGCCCACTTCATCACGCGGCGCGTGACTTCGGCGGCCGTCCGGGAGTGCAGGGGGGGCAAGGGCTGCCCGAGTGCCAGCCCCATGTCGATGCCCAGCTTGTTCTGCACCACGTTGGCCACGGCCAGGGCAATCTCGCGATTTGGCATGCGGGCCACGTCACGCAGCGCCATCACCGCGCCGGCATGCGCTCCCGTGCTCAGCAGTCTCTCCGCAGCGATCACCCGCAACGGCGCGGGATTGAGCGGATCGAGCAGCTTTTCTTGCATGTCGGCATCGATCAGGCGGTTCTGGTTAAGGAGCTGGGTCAACTCGATCCGCAAGACGGCGGGCGTGTGTGGATCGACGATGCGCATCTTGAGGTCTTGAATGAGGGCCAGGTCGGGATTCTCGTTGATGGCACGTTCGTAGTGAACGGCCAGCGTGAGGGCCGCCCGCATGGCTAGAATCCCGCTCTCGGCAGTCCAGGCATTCATGTCCGCGACGGCTTCTGCAGAGAGCATCTGCCCGGATTGCAGGATCGGGCCATCATCCTGATGGGCTGCATCGGAAAGGGCCCGCCGCACGGCGTGCCGCACCTGCATCCAGCGGCGTTCCGAATCCCAGAGCGTGGCCTCGGCGGCGGCACGGCGCACCTCGGCGGCGGGGTCGCGCATGAACTCGGCGATCTTCTCGACCAGTTCCTTGTCGGTGACATTGGCGAGGGCAGAGATCGCCGCTGCCCGCACCGCAGGCTCCTGCGAACGCTGGGCCACCCCCAGCACTTGTTCGGCCTGCCCCGTCTTCCAGTCGCGCCGGAACTCAAGGGCTGTCAGTGCGGCAATCCGCACCTGCGGCCGCTCATGATTCATCAAGGTAAACACCGGCGTCATGTCGATGTGTAACGCCTCGCGCAACGCCTTCACGTCGGGCAGCGAGCGCACTTCATCAAGCTCGGCGGGCCAGTCTTTACGTTCGGCCAGCCGCTGCGCCAGCATGTACGCGTGCCGCAACTCCGGCGCGCCAGAATCGGCCACAACTTGCACCGCGAACAGGATAAGCGAGACGATGAGCAGCACCGCCTGGGCGAAATTGAGGTACCAGTCACTCAGGTCGGTCCCCAGCCCCAGCCATAGCCACACCAGAGCGATGAGATAAAGGGCGATCGCTGTGAATCCCAGCGTCCGCGACCGCTGCACCTGAGAAAGGAGCATCGAACTGAGCAGGATCTGTGTGGCCGTGCCGATCCAGAGCATCTTGGACGGCTTGTCTTGCGACTCGGCCCAGACGCCAGCCAGAAACAAGAGGACCACGGGCAGAAGCAGCACTCCCAGCCTGAGCAAACGGGCCTGGGGAGACGTCGACTTCTGTCCCGCTGGGGACGTGAACATGGCTTCACGCTGCTTTCTGAAAGTCTTCCCCCTGCGCCGGCGCAGCCGGCAACCTCCCACGTTAACAGTATGGTTCACAATCGGTGTTGCGGTCAAGCACCCATTGGCACCTGGAGGCCGCCGACAAAAAAACGCCGGCCCCGGGCCGGCGTTCACGGGTGTCCAACTGGACACCAATTCGGTCATGGTCAGCAGCTGTGCGGGCGTTCCCGTTTTGGCTGTTCCTGTGCTTCGGCCTGGCCGCAACAGCGGCCGAGGCGGCTTTCGAGCTCTTTCTTGGAGAGTTGCCCGTCATGGCGGAAGGCTACCTGGCGGCCCCCTTCCGTGCTGATCACAACTCCTTCCGCGATATTGAGCACGCGGGCCAGCTTGTTGTCTTCACCCTTGGCGTCGATGTAGACGCAGACGAAATGCTCCTTCAGCATTTTCTTCGCCCTGGAGCTCAGCGGCAGATTGCCACGGCCCTCGCTGGTGCCGATGAAGGCGACCATCGGCTTGTGCTCCGCGTAGCACTCCTCGTAAGCACAGGCGTAATCTTCGGCCCAGGCTGGTTCGTCAGTTGCCGCGCCCGGCAAGGTTGTCAGGCGGGCAAAAATAAGCAGCAACATCGTGGTGTACACGCCCATCCTCCTCGTCCAGAAGCGCCTGAATTGCCACGTCTCTGTTTTCGGCCGCTGTCGGCGGGCGGCTGCAGCCAAAACAGGCAATTCAGGCATTCCCGGCGAGCCAGGAGTGTGGTTGATCGGCGGGACGCTAAGGATTGGTGAATTCGCGCTCGTAAACGAGGTAGCCCGTTTGCGACAGGCCCGAGCGGCGATAGGTCTCCTGGGCACGCAGGTTGTCGTGCTCGACGTAAAGGCGGATGCCGACGACCTGCGGATCGTTGCGGGCCAGCTCCAGGACATGCTGGAACAGTGCCGCGAACACCCCTTGGCGGCGAAACTCGTGCGGGACAAAAACGCTTTGCAGCCACCAGAAATAGCCGTTGCGCCAGTCGCTCCATTCGAAGGTGAACATCATCTGTCCGGCCATGCGGCCCTGCTCGTCGAGGGCGACGAAGTAGCGGCCCTTGGCGGGATCGGCCAGCGCGGCCTGCACGCCACGCGCCAGCACATCGGGATCCAGAACCTTGTTCTCGGTCTCGAGGGCCATCAACCGATTGTGCTCGATCAGCAGCGGTGCATCAGTACTGTTCGCCGGACGAATGGACCAGGTCATGATTGCCTCGACTTTGCTGGAATCGTATGCTTTACGCATTGTCCTAGCAGCAAGGAGCCGCGATGAACAACCTGGCCAAGCATATTCGTGACATTCCCGATTTCCCGAAGCCAGGCATCTTGTTCAAAGACATCACGCCGCTCTTGGCCGAACCGGTGGCCTTCGCGCAGGCGATCCAGCAATTGTGCGATCACTACGTGGGCCGGCAAGTGGATGCGGTGGCCGCTGCGGAAGCACGCGGCTTCCTCTTTGCCGCGCCG
>JBFWSD010000805.1:0-4174 GCA_050248575.1 Gemmataceae bacterium | reverse complement strand
TGATGCTGGGCAACCATCAGGAAGGAGTCGAACTGTTCCTGCCCGACCAGGCCACGGCGTGTTGTGCGGAGACAGCGCCGCTGGCCCGGGCCATTCGCGGCGAGATCGTCGAGGACGCCGAGTTCTTTGTGCGCTTGCCCGATCGGGGCGGACTCTGGATCAGCGCCAATGCGCGGCCCCTGTGTGACAAGAACGGGCAACGCCGCGGCGGCATGGTCGTCGTTCGCAACATCAGCGAACGCAAACGCGCCGAAGAAGAGCTGCGCCGCAGTCGCGAACGGTTCGAGCTGGCCGTCAAGGGCTCGCAAGACGGCCTGTGGGACTGGGATCTGCAAACCAACGAGGTCTTCTTCTCGCCCCGCTGGAAGAGCATCATCGGTCATGAGGACCACGAGATCGCCCATCACCTCAAGGAATGGGAGATCCGTCTGCACCCCGATGAAAAGGAAGATGTGCTGGCCGCCAACTATGCCCACCAGGCGGGCACCACGCCGCACTATGAATACGAGTACCGGCTGCAGCACAAGGATGGCACGTATCGCTGGATCCTGGCCCGTGGTGTCTGTCTGCGCGACAAGGAGGGCAGGGCCTATCGCATGGCCGGTTCTCACGTCGACGTCACGGCGCGCCGCCAGGTGGAGCAGGCCCTCAAGGAAAGCGAGGATCGCTATCGCGCCGTGCTCGCTTCACTCGAGGCGGGCATCCTGGTTCTCGATAGCGACGGCATCATCCGCGAAGGTAACGCCGCGGCCGAACGCCTGCTTGGCGTGCCCCACGGAACGCTGGCGGGCTCCTCGATCCTTGACGTTCCCTGGAATCTGCTCGATGAAGCCAGCACAGCCCTTCCGCTCGATCGCTTCCCGCCGTTGACGGCTCTGCGAACGGGCCAGGGCTGCAACGGCGTCTTGCTGGGCGTGCCCTCGGCCGGGCAGATCCGCTGGGTCCGCGTGAATGCCGAGCCCCTCTTTCGGCCCGCGCAAGCGATGCCCTACGCGGTGGTCACGTCCTTTCAGCCCGCGACGGCAAGGTGACGCTTGCAAGCTCGGCCCCTTCAGCCGATAATCCACTCATCCATTCTCGCTGCCGCCGTGGAGCCGCTCCTGCGAAACCCTTATCGAGGGCTGGAACATGACCCGCTTCCTCTTCGCATCGTGTACGGTCCTGCTGACGATGGCCGCGTGCGCCCGGGCCGACGAACTCGCCAAGAGACTCGTGCGGCCCGTCACGATCGAAGCGATCGACTCGAACACGCCCATCAAAGAGGCACTTGTCCTTCTGGCGGATCATTGCCAGATCAAGATCCGGGTGGACAATGCCGCCTTCCGGCGCGAGCTCAAGATCAAGGAGCCCGACAACATGCCGGTGAAGCTGCCCAGGATCACCGAACTGCGTCTTGAAGTGGTCCTCGAATTGATTGCCTACCAGGCGGAAGGGACCGTGTGCGTCACGAAGGACGAGGTGCTGATCGTGCCCTGCCCGAACCGGGCTGTCGACGCGGACTTCACCGACAATCACAAGGAGCGCAAACCACTCTGGACCAGGTTGCCCGCCGCGCGGGCCGCCACCAACGACAACCTCGATCGCCGGTTGAACATCGAAGGCTTCGAGCCCAACACTCCCCTGAAGGAAGCTCTCGGCTTCTTCGCCGAGCGCTATGGGCTCAACGTGCTGATCGACGTGGAGGCGTTCCAGCTCGAACAGCAGGAGCAGGAGCCCGAGAATCGACCCGTCCACCTGGAGAAGATTCGCGGCACCTTGCGCGGCGCGATCGCTGCCTTGCTCAAGCAAGCGCGGGCCACCTACACGGTGCACGACAACCTGGTGCTGGTCATTCCGATTCAGCCGCTCGACAAGGAGGCGTTGAAGAAGCTGACCGACGGGCTGGCACGGCCGGAAACGCGCGGCGCCTCGGCCCGGCTACTGGCCGAGAGCGACCACATCGTGCGCGCCGCCGTGCCCCACCTGCTGCAGGCGTTGCGCGCCGAAACGGAACGTCCTGCGCTGAAACCGGATCGGCCTCGCCTCGAGAAGCTGCTCGCGGATATCGACAGCGAGGATTTCGCGGTGCGGGAGGGAGCGGCGCTGGCCCTGCGGAAAGAGCCGGAAGCCGCTTTGCGTCAAGAGTTGCAGAAGGTCCTGCCGCTGGGCACGCGCCGGCGTCTCGAACAGATCGTTGCCGAACAAGCGAGCGCGCGGGCCAGCATTCTCTTTGCACTGAATGAAATCGCTCCCGAGGACGACGCTGCCCTCGACGCGGTGCTGGTCAGCCTCATCAACGAAGAGGATGCCGAAACGCGCCGACAGGCCAGCAAGTTTCTGCAGGGGCAAAAAAATCACTGGACGCTACGCGAGCGACTGGAGGCCAAGAGCGAGCGCGTGCGGGCCGGTGCCGTTGCCGCCCTGGGCGTCGTCTACGAGAACCTGCCCAGGACCAAGCCCATGCCGGGCGAGTTCAGTTTCGACGCGCATCGCTACGAGATCGGGTTGCAGATCAAGCGCGGCCTCGACGATTCCAGCCCACAAGTCCGTGAAACAACCCTTCGCACCATGAAGCGGCTAAGGATCAAGAAGGAATAGTCAGCGCCGGGCTAAAACGGCGAGGCTGTCAGTAATTAAGGCCAGGCACGTGGACGTCGCGGTCCCGGGCACACTCGATCGCCAGGTCGTAGCCGGCGTCGACATGCCGCAGGACCCCCATGCCAGGATCGCTGGTGAGGACCAGGTCCAGCCGGCGGGCCGCTTCTTCCGACCCGTCGGCCACGCACACCATGCCGGCGTGCAGGCTGTAGCCGATGCCCACGCCGCCGCCGTGATGCACGCTGACCCAGCCCGCGCCGCAGGAAGTGTTGATGAGCGCGTTCAAGATGGGCCAGTCGCCGATCGCGTCGGAGCCATCCTTCATCGCTTCGGTCTCGCGGTTGGGCGAGGCCACCGAGCCCGCGTCGAGATGATCGCGGCCGATGACGATGGGAGCCTTCAACTCTCCTTTCTTGACCATCTCGTTGAAGCGCAGCCCCATCTTCCTGCGCTCGCCGTAGCCAAGCCAGCAGATGCGGGCGGGCAAGCCCTGGAAGTGCACACGCGCGCGGGCCAGCTTCAGCCAGCGGGCCAACGCCTCGTCGTCTGGGAAAGTCTCCAGCACCGCGCGATCCGTGCGATAGATGTCTTCCGGATCGCCCGAGAGGGCAGCCCAGCGGAAGGGGCCCTTGCCCTCGCAAAAGAGCGGGCGGATATATTCCGGCACGAAGCCGGGCACATCGAAGGCATCCTTGACCCCCGCCTCGACTGCCTGGGCGCGGAGGTTGTTGCCGTACTCGAAGGTGATGCTGCCCTGCTTCTGCAGATCGAGCAGCGCTTGCATGTGCAGCCCGATGGCCGCGAGCGCGCGGCGGACATACTCGTTCGGCCGCTGCGCACGCAACTCCTGCACCTCTTCGCCGGGCTGCAAGAGCGGCACGTAGCCATTGAGTGTATCGTGGGCCGAGGTCTGATCGGTGAGCACGTCGACCACGACCTTGCGGCGGGCCAGCTCGGGCAAGATCTCGGCCGCGTTGCCGAGCAGTCCGACCGAGAGGGCCTGCTTCTTGTGTTTGGCTTGCAGGACGAGGTCGAGCGCCTCTTCGAGGTTGTCGGTCATGCGATCGAGGTAACCCGTCTGCAAGCGGCGTTCGATGCGGTGCGCGTCGACCTCGACGCCGAGAAAGGCGGCCCCGTTCATGGTCGCGGCGAGGGGCTGCGCGCCCCCCATGCCGCCCAGGCCGGCGGTGACCACGAGTCGGCCCGCCAGCGTGCCGCCGAAGTGCCTCTTCGCACAGGCCGCGAACGTCTCATACGTGCCCTGCAAGATGCCCTGGGTACCGATGTAGATCCACGAGCCGGCCGTCATCTGGCCGTACATGGTCAGCCCCATCTGTTCGAGGCGGCGGAATTCTTCCCAGGTGGCCCACCGCGGCACGAGCAGGCTGTTGGCGATCAGCACGCGCGGGGCCAGCGCGTGCGTTTTGATCACGCCGACCGGCTTGCCCGACTGCACGAGCAGCGTCTCGTCGTTTTCGAGCTTGCGCAGGGTGGCGACGATGGCATCGAACGCGGCCCAGGAACGGGCTGCCCGCCCCGAACCGCCGTAAACGACAAGGTGATCGGGGTCCTCGGCCACCTCGGGATCGAGGTTGTT
>JBFWSD010000804.1:0-4178 GCA_050248575.1 Gemmataceae bacterium | reverse complement strand
GCAAGTATTTCTCCGCAGTCAGCCCGACCATGCGGGCTTCCTCGTAAAGCGTGTGAATGTTCTGCGTCAGCTCGCGCCAGCCATGCGCGGGCTGGATGTTCACCTCGACCACGCCCGGGTCAGGCGTGATCTGGAAGTGCAACAACCGGTGGTCGGTGGGCGGCTTGTAGCCCTCGATCAGCACGGGCAACTGGAGCGTATCGGCAGTCTCTTCGACGGCCTCGATCAGTTCCAGGTAGTCTTCGAGGAAACGAATGGGCGGCATGAAGACGTAGAGCTTGCCCTCGCGCGGCTCGACGCACAGGGCCGTGCGCACCGTGTCGTCGGCCAGCAGCCGATAGGGCGACTCTTGCGGATGATAGCCGTTTTCGGAGCGCCCGCCGGGCAACTGCCGACGCGTCCGCGTCCGCCCGGGGAGTGCCTTGCGGGCCACGGATGGATCGAACGGCGTGGTCGGCTCGATGTCGCCCGGCACTTGCCAGGGCAACGAATCGAGCGGCAGGCGATAACCCATCGGCGAATCGCCAGGAGTGAGGAAGAGGTGTTCGCGGCGCAGCAACCAAGGGGCACTCAACCAGCGCGGCGTGGCCCCTTCGGGTGCATGCCGCAATGGCAACGCAAAGCCGATGATCGTGCCCAGACCTTGATCGAAGATGTGGGCCAGCCGCTTGCGTTCTTCCACGTCCTCGAGTTTGCTGTCGAGTGGATCCACGTTGGCGGGCAGCCGACGCTCACGCCACAAGTAGTACCACGCATCCTCGTAACCGGGCTGCGCATGCTTGGCATCGACGCCCAGGATGCCGGACAGCGTCTCGATGAACTGTTGCGCCTGTGGCACACCGAATCCCGGCCGGTCGCTCTCGTCACAGAGCAACCTGGGATTGTCCCAGACGGGCGCGCCGTCGGAACGCCAGTAGCAAGAGAGCGCCCAGCGCGGCAACGATTCGCCCGGGTACCATTTGCCCTGCCCGTGATGGAGCAGCCCGCCCGGCGCGAAGCGGTGGTGCAAGCGGCGGAGGAGCTTGTCGGCCAGCCGCCGCTTGTGCGGGCCCAGGGCTGCCGTGTTCCATTCCTCCGCATCGCGATTGCTGGTCGCCACGAAGGTGGGCTCGCCACCCATGGTGAGACGGACATCCTGCGCGTCGAGATCGCGATCGACGCGCACGCCCAGCGAGTCGATTGCCGCCCACTGCTCTGGGCTATACGGCCTGGTATTGCGCGGCGTCTCGGCGATGCGCTTGACGGACAAGCGAAAGCGGAAGTTCTCGCGGCAACGTTCCTCGGGGTGCTTGGAATCGAAGGAGAACGAGCCCGTGATGGGGGCCGCCGTGACCGGTTCGGCCGAGCAAGCCAGCGGAATGTGTCCTTCGCCGGCCAGCAAGCCGGAGGTGGGATCGAGGCCGATCCAGCCCGCGCCGGGCAGATAGACTTCGGCCCAGGCGTGCAGATCGATGAAGTCTTTTTCCGGCCCGGACGGCCCGTCGACTTCCTTGACATCGGGTTTGAGCTGGACCAGGTAGCCCGACACGAAACGGGCGGCCAGCCCGTGATGCCGCAAGAGTTGCACCAGCAGCCACGACGTATCGCGGCACGAACCACGCTTGCGCTCGAGAGTCTCCTCCGGCGTCTGCACGCCGGGCTCCATGCGGATGACGTAGGAAATGTCCTTTTGGAGTTGCTGGTTGAGCTCGACGAGATAGTCGATCGTGCGGATGTCGTTTCTGCGCGTGGATGCGACGAGCTGGCCCAGCAGCCCGTCGGCGGGCAGTTTTTCGAGGTACGGTCCGAGCTCGCGCAGCGACAGGTCGTCATAGACGAACGGATACTTCTCGACCGCCGGCTCGACAAAGAAGTCGAATGGATTGAGCGCGCTCAGCTCCGCGACCAGGTCGACCTCGACGGAGAGGGAGCGGCTCGGTTCCGGAAAGACCAGCCGCGCCAGGTAGTTGCTGTACGGATCCTGCTGCCAGTTGAGGAAGTGCCCTTCGGGCTCGACGCGCAACGAGTAGGACAGGATCGGCGTGCGGCAATGGGGAGCCGGCCTCAGCCGGATCACGTGCGGCAACAGCGTGACCAGGCGGTCGTAGTGGTAGTCGGTTCGATGATGCAGGGCCACGCGGATGGGCATGTCGGTTACTCACTAGCTGGTCGTACACATCTGAGTTTGAGTCTGCGAGTTCTGGGCGTCGAGAGCCTGGATCATGGCCGCGGTCGGCACGTCGAAGTACGTACGATGAATGGCGTCGCCCACGTCGTGCGTCTGGTTCACGACGCGCGTAAGCACTTCGTGCAGACCGGCATGGACGATCTCGTGAATGGTGATCGATTCGAGCCAGTCGAGCAGGCCGTCGAGCTGTTGCTCGACCGAATCGCCGGGCTGCTCGCCAGGCAGGCCGGAAATGGCCCGGGCTGCCTTGCGGCATTCACGCAGGCAGAAGAGCGCCGAGCGCGGAAACAGCGGATCGAGAATGAGGAAGTCGGCCACGCCGACGCTGGCGTCGACCGTGCCCCACTGCTTCTTGTGATAGGGCTCGTAGCCCGAGCAGCTCGTCAAGATGGCTACCCAGTGGGCGTTGTCGACCGGCGTGCCCACCTGTTCGGCGGTGGGTAGCAAGATGTGGTACTTGACGTCGAGAATGCGGGCCGTCTGGCAAGCACGCTCGAGAAACTTGCCCAGCTGAAAGAACTCCCAGGCCTCGCCGTGGGCCATGGTGCCCTCGCTGATGCCGTGGATCAGCTGGGCAATTCGCTTCACCTGGTTGTAGAAATCGCTGCGATTGGTGTTGTAGAGGGCACGCGTTTCGGGGCTTTGCAGCCAGTGATAGTAGAAGTTGAGCCGCTCCCACATGTCGCCGGAGATGACCTCGCGGATGATGCGGGCATTCTCGCGCGCCGCCGAGATCGAGGCCAGCACACTGGAGCGATTGTCCAGTTCCCAGGTCATGTGCTCTTGCACGGCGTCGGCATTGGGCTCGCCGGGCCAGTCATGAATGCCGCTGATGATGAGCACGGGCCGCCACTGCTGCTCGAGGGGCACCTCGAAATCCAGCAACAAGGTGCGATTCACCTCGAGAATGCGCGCCGCGTTCTCGGCCCGCTCGAGATAGCGGGCCATCCAGAAACAGTGCTCGGCCACTCGCGATATCATGAGCCCACCTCTGTGGGAATTTCTAATTCTAATTCCTAATGCCTAATCTCGACTTGCCTACCTGACGGTCATTGGTCCTTTGTCATCAGGAACTAGACCTTGGTCGCTCCGCTAACGCGGCTTCTCCATCACCCACGTATCCTTGCTGCCGCCCCCCTGGCTGGAGTTGACGACCAGTGAGCCCTTGACGAGGGCCGTCCGGGTCAGCCCGCCGGGCAGCACCCATGTCGACCGCCCGCTCACGATGTAGGGCCGCAAATCCACATGACGCGGTTCCGGCCCGCCTTCGATCCAGGTCGGGCAGGTCGATAACGTCACCACGGGCTGGGCGATGTAGTTGCGCGGGTTGTCGCGCAGCTTGGCGGCGAACTCGATCCGCTGCTCCGTCGTGCTCGACGGCCCCATCAGCATGCCGTAGCCCCCCGATTCGTTCACGGCCTTCACCACCAGCGTGTCGAGATGATCGAGCACAAAAGCCAGATCGTCGGGCCGCGCACAAATGTAAGTGGGCACATTCTTCAGGATCGCTTCCTCGCTCAGGTAGTAGCGGATCATGTCCTCGACGAAGGGATAGACCGCCTTGTCATCGGCGGCCCCGGTGCCGACGGCGTTGGCGAGCGTGACGTTCCCCGCGCGATATGCCTTCATCAGTCCGGGCACGCCCAGCACGCTGTCCTTGCGGAACACAGTCGGGTCGAGGAAGTCGTCGTCGATGCGGCGATAGATGACATCGACCCGGCGCGGGCCGCGCGTCGTCTTCAGGTAAACCTTGTCGTCGCAGACGAACAGGTCCTGCCCCTGGATCAGTTCGATGCCCATGTGGCGGGCCAGGAAGCTGTGTTCGAAGTAGGCCGAGTTATACGGCCCGGGGGTCATCAGCACCAGTAGTGGCTTGTCGCCCGCATTGGGCGGCGCCACCGAGAGCAGTGCCTGCCGCAAGCGCTGCGGATAATCCTCCACGCGGCGGACGCGGCAATGCTCGAACAACTCCGGGAACACCTTCTTCATGACCACGCGGTTTTCCAGCACG
>JBFWSD010000803.1:0-4181 GCA_050248575.1 Gemmataceae bacterium | reverse complement strand
ACAGGCCAAGCCATTCAGCGATGCACAAAGCCGGTTTCCTGGCGAGTCGTAGAATATCGCCATGGATGCTCTCGACTTCATCGACAGCCCGCCCAAGGGGAAGCTGCAGCCCATCTACGTGCTGCAGGGCGATGAGGCTTTTCTGAAGCGCGAGTCGTTGCTGGCCCTGCGGCGGTATGTCTTTGGCGATACCAGCGACGACATGGGCTATTCCAGCCACGCGGGGGACAAGGCCACTTTCGCCGAAGTGGTCGACGAGCTGGAGACGTTGCCCTTCTTGAGCCAGCGGCGGCTGGTCGCCGTCGAGAACGCGGATCCCTTCGTCACCAAGCATCGCGGGCTGCTCGAGAAATACGTGGCGGAACCCAGCAAGAGCGGTATCTTGGTGCTCGACGTCAAGACCTGGCAAGCCACGACCAAGCTGGCCAAGGCGGTGCCCGCGGCAGGCGTGGTGCTATGCAAGGCGCCGCCCCCTTACAAGCTGCCCGAGTGGTGTATGCGCTGGTCGTTTGCGCGGCAGGGCAAGCAGATCCCGCTGCCCGCGGCCCGGCTGCTGGTAGATCTGACCGGCACCGAGATGGGCGTGCTCGACCAGGAGATTGCCAAGCTGGCCATTTACGTCGGGGACGGCCCGCGCATCGAGCAGGCCGATGTCGACCTCCTTTGCGGCGGGGGCCGCTCTGCCAAGATCTTCAACCACTTCGACCTGCTGGCCGACAAGAAACCGAACGAGGCCCTGAGCCTGCTCGATCAGCTCTTCGATCAGGGGGAGGAGCCGATCCGCATGCTGGGAGCGTTCAGCTTGCAGTTACGTCGTCTTGCCCAGGTCGCCCGGCTTGTGCGGCTCGGGCAATCGCTGTCGGCCGCCTCGGACCAGGCGGGCATCCCGTCTTTCCCCGCCGCCCGGCAGGGCTGCGAAAAGCAGCTTCGCCACCTGGGGCGTGCCCGCGTCGACCAGCTCTACGACTGGCTGCTCGAGGTCGACCTGGGCATGAAGGGCTCCAGCCAGCTGGCGCCGCGCACCTTGCTGGAACGGCTGATCGCCCGCATGGCCTGAGACTACCGGCGGCAAGAAGCCCGGCTTCTGGAACTGCCTGGATCGGTTCCTGCCATCTTGGTCCGAGATTCTGCAGGGAAAAGAAGCCGGGCTTCTCATAAGTACCCAGCAAGCCGGGCTACGCGGCCCCGGCGCGAATCTCGGGCTTGTACGAAAACGTCGCCTGCACGATATTGGCGGAAAGAGGTGAGCGAACGCATGACAGCCTTGCCGCGACTTTTGATCACGATGGGAGATGTTGCCGGCATCGGGCCGGAAATCATTGCCCGTGCCTGGCCCAGGCTGCGCGCAGTTTGCCGGCCCGTCGTTGTCGGGTCGCCCGACTGGCTGCAACAGGCCTTCGCGCTGGCGGGCACTCCCGTCCGTGTCGAACCCATCACGCACCTCGACGAGCGCGCTACCGACGACGATGTCGTCCTCTGTTTGCAAACCACCGAGCAAGACCTGCGTCAGGTCAAGGTGGGTGAAGTGAGCGCCGCCGCGGGCCGGGCCGCCTACGACTTCCTGTGTGCCGCCATCGATCTTGTCACGGCTGGGCAGGCGGACGGCATTGTCACCTGCCCGCTGCACAAGGAAGGGCTCCGCGCCGCCGGCCTGATTTACCCGGGCCACACCGAGATCCTGGCCGACCGCACCGGCACGCGCGAATACGCCATGCTGCTTTACTGCGACGGGCTGGGCGTGGCCCACGTCACGCTGCACATGGCACTGCGCGACGTGTTCGCGAAGATCACCACGCCCGCAGTGCTCGAGAAGATCCGCCTGCTCGATGACATGCTGAGCAGGCTGCTGGGCCAGCGGCCCAGGCTGGGAGTGTGTGCCCTCAATCCCCACGCCAGCGACGGCGGGCTGTTCGGCGACGAGGAGAAAAAGATCATCGAACCGGCCGTGCGGCGTGCCCGCGCGGACGGGATCGAGGCCAGCGGCCCGTGGCCCAGCGACACGCTGTTTCGCCGTGCCCGCCTCGGCGAGTTCGATGGCGTGGTCGCCATGTATCACGACCAGGGGCACATCGCCATCAAGGTGCTCGGGCCGGAACGGGCCGTGAACATCACCGCCGGGCTGCCCATCGTTCGCACCAGCGTCGCCCACGGCACCGCCTACGACATCGCCGGTCATGGCCTGGCCGATGCCAGCGGCCTCGTTGCCGCGGTGGAGGTTGCAGCCCAGCTCGCCCGTGTTCCTGCCGTCAAAGTTACCTGATTCGAACCACGATGCGGATTCGCGAGGATGCGATGAAGACCGTGCTCTATCTGATCCGACATGGCGCCACCGGAGCCAACCTGGCCACCCCGAACCGGCTGCAAGGACGCTCCAACCCGCCGCTGGCCCGGCTGGGCGTGCGCCAGGCTGAAGCCACGCGCGACTTCCTGGCCGTCCGCAGCATCGATCACTGCTACTCCAGCCCGCTGTTGCGGGCCATTCAGACCGCGGCCATCGTGGCGGCGCCGCACGGCCTGTCGCCCTCTCCCGTCGACGCTCTTACCGAGTGCGACATCGGCCGCTGGGAAGGCCTCGATTGGCAGACCATTCGCTACTTCGACGCCGAGGCTTACAAGGCGTTTCACGCTAACCCCGCTGAGCACGGCTACCCGGGAGGCGAGAGCTTCCAGCAAGTCCACGACCGGGCCACCCTGGCCCTCAATCAGTTGCTCGAACGGCACGAAGGGGACACGATCCTGGTAGTGGCCCATCACGTGGTCAACCGCACGTTCCTGGCCGGGCTGATGGGGCTGCCCGTGGCCCGGGCCCATCAGGTCAAGCTCGATAACTGCGGCATCTCGGTCGTGGTGCGCGAAGAAGGCAAGCTGCGCGTGAGCACCTTGAACGCCGCCTTCCACCTGCAAGGGCTGGCGGCCGCATGACGCCGCGGAGGATCGTCCATGATGTGTCATCACGCCGCCATCTTCGTCGCGATCCTGGTTGGTCCGGCCGCCGCGAAGGAGGCCGAGGCCGTCCGGGCCCTCGAAAAACTGAACGCTTCCTGCGTACGCGAACAACCTGACAAGCCAGTCATCCTCGTGTCCTTCGACAACGGCAAGGTCACGTCAGCCGTGGTTCACCATCTCTTGGAACTGCCACAGCTTGAAACTCTGTATCTGAGCGGGGGCGAGGTCACTGCCGACGGCTGGCGCGAGCTGAGGCGGCTTGCGACACTGCGATCACTGGTACTGCATCGCATCCCTTTGACGCCCGCTGGGTGGCAACATCTTGCCCGCATGGAACAGCTCGAGGCACTTGACCTGCGAAACAACTCGCACATCGGCAAGCAAGACGTGCGGCACCTTGCCAAGTTGAAGCAGCTCAAGTCACTTGATCTATTCGGCACAAACCTGGCCGCGACCAGCCTCGACAGGATTGCCCTCCTCGAACACCTCGAGGAACTGGCCATTGGCGGGCTCGAAATCCACGATGCCGATCTGGCGAAGCTCAAGCCGCTCAAGAACCTCCGGCGGCTCGACCTCGGGCTGTCCTTGTGGGTCCGAGGCACCGGATTGAAGGACCTGGCAGGGCTAAAAAAGCTGGAAGACATCCACCTTGCCGAATCAGGGCTGACCGACGCCGGCTTGCAGGCGCTCGCGCAACTGAAGTCGATACGCAAACTGCATCTTGGGGCAACAGCGATCAGCGACGCAGGCTTGAAGCAGCTGCAACAACTGCCGCTGCTCGAAGAAGTGAATCTATTCGCCACCGGGGTGACGGATGACGGCATGAAGGAGATCGCTCAGCTGAAAAAGCTGAAATGTCTCGGGCTCTTTGACACGAAGGTCGGCGACGCCGGCCTGAAGGAGCTTGCTGGTTGCCCGTCGTTGGCCGAGGTTGGTCTGTTCGGGACCAGGGCAACCGCGGCGGGGATCGCTGCACTCAAAAAGAAGTTGCCCGATCTGAAGACCGACATCGACTGAGCGACTCGCGTGGCAGCATTTCCTCGCTTTCGCTAAATTATCGGTAGAGCCGTGCAGGATCGCGCGGCGACCGCCCGTCTCAGGAGAACCTCGCGATGCTTGGAACCACCATGGGGCCACGACCCTTCCTCGAACGGGTCGGGCAGGAACTGCTCAGGATCAACCCGGCCGAGGTGCAGGCCCTGGCCGACCGCATTCACGACTGCTTTCTGAAGGGC
>JBFWSD010000802.1:0-4184 GCA_050248575.1 Gemmataceae bacterium | reverse complement strand
ACGCGCTGGCCCGCGGCGTCAGTTGCGCCGACAGTTCTTGTGGCCCGGCCAGGAAGTCGGCCGCGGCCACTTCCCCTTCGCGCACCTGAGCTTCCCAGCCCACCTCGTAGAACCAGCGTGCCACATCGGTGGGCACCAGGCGTTCCGCTCGCCGCATGCTCAGCCCGGTGATGATTGCGATGACCTGGCCAGACTGTTCATCCCAGAGCTGCAAATCGAAGGTAGGTGTCTGCAGCGAGTCGGGCCGCAAGCGTGACCAGCACCACAGCGTTTCCGACGGCCTGCCGAAAAAGTTCAAGCTTTCCACGCCAAATGACAGGTAAGCTGTGTCGCCCGCGTTGCTGACGACACCGCCACACACCTGGAAGCAGGCATCCAGCAGGGCCGGGTGTAGGTGGAAGTGCCGAAACTCATTGGCTAATTCCTCAACCACGCGGATCCGACCAAATGCTTCCCTGTCGCCTCGATGCAATTCCTCCAGGCCGCGGTAGCTCGGGCCGTAATCCAGACCGAGATCCGTGAACCCTGCGTACACGCTTTCCACGGCTACCTTCTCCGGGCAGCGCTGCATCACCTCTTGCGGAGTCATTGCTTCGGGCAAGTATGCGGCCCGTTGACGAATCCGCCCGGTTGCGTGCAAGACCCAGTCTCGTGTGTCATCTCGAGAGTATACGCGCCATTCCGAGAGTTCGCCTTCGGCACTTGCAGTGAGCACGGTTTGCAGTGTACACGCGCCCTCGGCGGGCAATACCAAGGGCTGGAGGAACTCTGCCTGCTCCACCACCGGCACGACTCCCAGCGCCTCACGCGCGGCAGCCAGGCCTGCCTCGAGGTAGGCCGCTCCCGGCAAGATGGCCTCACCATAGACCCGATGCTCGCCTAACCAAAGTGAATCCGACTGGCTCAGTTTCGTCTCGAAGATCCTGTCCTGGCGCGCCGCCGAATGCAGCATCGGGCCGAGCAGTGGATGAAGCCCCGCGCCCGTAGTTCCTGTTCGCTGTGTTTTGCTTTCCTGTACCCAGTACCGCTGGCGCTGGAAAGGATAGGTGGGCATGCTGACCTTGCGGCGTCGATAATCCATGTCGAAGGCAGCCCAGTTGACGTCAGCCCCCGACACATAAAGCCGGGCCAGGCTTCCTGCCAGCACTTCCCAGTCGGCGCGGCCGCGTTGCAGCGAAGCCAGCAAGGCGACGTCTTCCTTCATCTGGCATGTGCGGACCAATTCGCAGAGTACCGGCTGCGGCCCCACTTCCAAGAACACATCACAGGACTGAACCGGCAGCGACTGCAGGGCCGACGCGAGATGCATTGGCTCAGCCGTATGATTGCGCCAGTACGCGGCATCGATAAGATCGCCCACGCGTCCGCTCCAGCTCGACACAAGAGACAGGCGCAGGGGCTGATAGCCTACCGTTCGCGCCACGCGTTCGAACTCATCGAGGATCCGTTCCACCTGGCGCGAGTGAAGCGCGTGCGACACCGGCAGCCTGAACGAGCGGATGCCCTGCTGTTCGAGCATTGCCAGCACGGCGGCCACACCTTCTTCGGTGCCAGAGATGACCGTGCTGGTCGGACCGTTGAGCCCCGCGATGTCGACACAATCGGCAAAGGGGCCGAGGGCGGCCCGTGTCCGGTCGGCATCGGTGCTCACACTGGCCATGGCGCCTGCGGGCAACGTTTCCAGGAGACGCCCTCTCTCCACGACCAGACGGAGGCCGTCCTCGAGCGAAAAGGCTCCTGCGATGCAGGCAGCCACGTACTCTCCCACGCCGCAACCGAGCAGCACTTCGGGCACGATATTCCAGCTCTGCCATAGCTGTGCCAAGGAGTACTCGAAGGCGAAGATGGCGACCGAACCGTACTCGGCCCGCTCCAGCAGCCCATGATCCTCGAACAGCAATTCCGTGAGCGATCGGGGCAGGGCGTCGCCGAGCAAGCGCTCGCAGTGCAACAAGGCGTGTCGAAAAGCCGGCAGCGTCTCGAACAGTTGCGTCCCCATGCCGGTATGGTGACTGCCCTCACCCGGAAAGAGCCATGTCTGCTTGACGCTAGTTTTCCGCTGCCCCCGATAGAGACCGCTGATTTCCTGCCCCGAGGCTGAAGCAGCCAGCTGCTGTCGTGCTTGCTCGGTGCTACTTGCGACCAGTGCCAGCCGTTCCTGGAAGTGGACGCGGCCCGTGTTGGCCGTGTAGCTGATGTCGGCTAGTTCTTCTGGGGCAATGCTCAGGTGCTGCAACCGACGATTGCACAATTCACGCAGAGCTGGCTCGGTCTGGGCCGACAAAGTCAGCACGTGCAGCGGCCGCTCTACTGGCTGGGTCTCGACCACCGGCTGGGGCGCTTCCTCCAGCACCACGTGAGCATTGGTCCCCGAATAACCGAACGAGCTCAGCCCGGCCAGGCGACGTGAGCTGCCGCGCGGCCAGGGCACGGCCTCAGACACAACCTGGACGGGCAGATCCTGCCAGGGAATGTGCGGATTGGGATTGTGGAAATTCAGATGACGAGGAATCTCCTCGTTTTGCAAGCTAAGCACCACCTTGATCAGGCCGGCGATGCCCGCGGCCGCCTCGAGATGGCCGATGTTCGTCTTGACTGAGCCGATCAGCAGCGGTCTGCCCGCGAGCCTTCCTTCGCCCAGCGCCACCGCCAGCGCCTGGACTTCGATGGGATCGCCTAGTCTCGTCCCTGTTCCGTGTGTCTCGACATAGCTCAACTCGAAGGGCTCCACTCCCGCCGCCACCAGGGCCTCGCGTACCACAGCTTGCTGAGCCGGGCCATTGGGAACGGTCAATCCGCTGCTACGGCCGTCCTGGTTGACCGCAGTGCCGCGGATCAATGCGAGAATGCGATCACCGTCGCGCCGGGCGTCGCTCGCACGTTTCAAGACGACCACGCCACAGCCCTCGCTTCGGACATATCCGTCCGCAGCAGCATCAAAGGTCTTGCAGCGTCCCTCCGGCGAGAGCATGCCCGCCTTGCATTCGAAGATCATGGCCTCGGGCGTGACGATCGCGTTGACGCCCCCGACGAGGGCAGCTTCGCAACGGCCCGCCTGCAAGGCGTCACAGGCCTGGCTGAGCGCGACCAGCGACGAGGAGCAAGCTGTATCGATGGCGACACATGGCCCTTGCAGTCCAAGCACATAGCTCAGTCTTCCGGCAGCCGTGGCCGGCGAAGTGCCCGCACCGGCATAGACGTCGATGGTTTCCTTGCCGCGCTGAGCCAGCATGCTGCCAAAATCACTGCCGCTGATCCCGATGTAGACTCCGGTGCGGCCGCCGAGACTCCCTGGCGACAGCCCGGCGTTCTCAAGCGCCTCCCAGGCGACTTCCAGGAGCAGACGCTGTTGCGGATCGAGGCTCATGGCTTCGCGGGGCGCGATGCCGAAGAAGGCAGCGTCAAACCGATCGATCTGCTCGAGGAAGCCGCCCCTGCGGACATACATCTTGCCCGGCGCAGCCGGATCGGCAGCGTAGAAATCGTCGACGTTCCAGCGGTCGGGCGGGATCTCCCTTATCCCTTCGGCTCCGGCCCGCAGTAGCTGCCAGAAAGCCTCGGCGTTCTCGCCGCCCGGAAAGCGGCACGACAGCCCGACAATGGCAACCGGCTCATCGACCGCCGCCGGACGGGGTAACGCTGACCGGCGCGCCGGTTCGGCGAGTTGCAGCCCTTCCGCCAGATGGGCAGCCAGTGCCTCCACGTTAGGATGATCGAAGATTGCCGTTGCACCAAGTGTGTCCAACATCAGGTCGCGCTGGAGGCGATTGCGCAATTCCACCGCCATCAGCGAATCCATGCCCTGGGCGAAAAAGCCTTGCTGGGGATCGGGCAACTGCCCCGGTGCCAGACCGAGGACACGGGCTACTTGCCCTTGCACATGGGCGATCAGCAACGTCCGCCGCTCGGCTGGCATGGACGACCGTAGGCGGGCCAGCAGATCACCGAACTGGCTCGATACACGATGGGGTTTCGGCCCAGAGCTCTTCCCTGCCAGGTGGCCAAGAAATGCCGGGGCCTCGAACCCGCGCAGAAACTCGTCCCAGTCGGCCGGGATCACGGCAACTTGCGCGCTTGCCAGGCTCAGAATCCGTTCGAGTGCCGCCAGGCCAGTAGCTGGAGCGATGATCCTGAGTCCTCGGTTCACGGATTGCTCCAAGAAGCGGTCCCGCGCGGCGGTGCCG
>JBFWSD010000801.1:0-4191 GCA_050248575.1 Gemmataceae bacterium | reverse complement strand
GCTGCTGTTCTGAATCGGACACTTTCATTGTACCCCGCCGGCGGCCCGTACTGAAGGGCCGCACGCCAAGCCACGCTTCCCGAACGGAAAGCCAGTTGTAAAACAGAAGGGCCGTTTATGTCTGTGCGCGGAGCAGCCATGATCTGGATGCAGGCGAACCTGGACCCCTGGGAGTTGAACCCGAGCGAGCACGCCGGGGTGATTGCCGCGCTGGTCGTCACCTTGCTGCTGGTGCCCCTCATGCCGGTCGGTCAGCGCGGGCTGGTGCGCGGGCCGATCATCTTGCTGCTCGCCTTCTTTGCGATCTTTGCCATCGATCAGCTGCTGCCGAATCCGCTGGCGGTGCCGCTCGAATTCGTGGCCGACTTCTTCCTGATGTGCAGCGTGGGCCGCGGCCTCTTTCTCATCCTCTTCGAGTCGCGGCTGGCCCGCTTCCTGCTCCCGCCCATGCCCAAGATCATCATCGATCTGGCCCAGGGGCTGATCTATATCGTCTTTCTGGCCGTGATGCTGGGCGCCGCCGGCGTCAATACCAGCTCGCTCGTCACCGGGTCCGCACTCTTGACCGCCGTCATCGGCCTGTCCATGCGCGATTCGCTCGGCAATCTCTTCGCCGGTCTCGCCATCCAGGTCGAGCGCCCCTTCGAGGTCAACGACTGGATTCAGTTTGACGACCGGCCCGAGCATATCGGCAAGGTGCTGGAAATCAACTGGCGGGCCACCAGGGTGGTCACGCTCGATGCGGTCATCGTCAACATTCCCAACTCGGTGCTGGCACAGGCGCCGATCCGCAACTTCACCCAGCCCAATGGCTATTCGCGCCGTTCGATCTACGTCACCGCCCCCTACACGGTGCCCACGCAAAGGGTGCACCAGCTCATCCTGGAGGCAATCGCGGATTCGTGGGGTGTGCTGGCCCAGCCCGCCCCATCCGTGATCACGCACGCCTTCACCGAACGCGGCGTGGAATACTGGGTCCGATTTTTCACCTTCGAGTTCGGTGCGCGCGACAAGGTGGACGGCGGCGTGCGCGATCGCATCTGGTACGCGCTGCGCCGCAACGACATTGCCATCCCCGGGCCGATTCGCCGCGTGCAGCTCCAGAACCTCGACCGCCGCAGCGAAGAGGAAGAGAAAGCTCAGCAATTGCAAGAGCGCCGGCACGCGCTGGCCTGCGTCGACTTCCTGGCCCAGCTGCCCGAGCAAGCGCTCGATCGGCTGGCCCGCGCGGCGGAGCACCGCCACTACGCGGCCGGCGAGGTCATCCTCCGCGAAGGGGACGACGGCACCGATCTCTTCATCATCAGCGAGGGTGAAGTGGTCGTGTCGTCCACGGACGTCGGGGGCCGCCGGTTCGAGCTGGATCGCCTCGGTGCCGATCACTTCTTCGGCGAGCTGTCCTTGATGACGGGCCAGCGCCGCTCGGCCACGGTCACCGCGGTCCGCGATTGCGAGGTCTTTGCCATCGACAAGTCGGCCCTCGAGCCGATTCTGGCCGAGAGCCCCGAACTGGCCGAGAAGATCAGTGTCACGCTGGCCCATCGCCAGGCCGCGCGGCAGCAGCGCAAGACGGATGCCGACTCCGCCGCCGCCGAACAGGCCAATTTCGAGAAGCCCTACGACTTGCTGCTCCGCATCCGGGAATTCTTCTCGCTGACGAAGAAGTAGCAGGCAGGCATCAAGAGTCTGAGGCAGGACCGAAAGGATAAACTTCTTCGCGCGGCGTGATCAGATCCACGATGCTGCGGCCCCGCTGTTCGGCAACAAAACCTGAGATATCCTCGATCTCGACAATCCAGTCGCGGGCATAGCGGGCGAGCACCGCACCACGCAGGCCGAGCTGGATGGCGCGTCGTTGTTGCTTGGCGCCCGCGGGATCGTGATCGGGGTCCCATTGCTGTCTCACCTCGGAACGGGCCACTGCGTCCTGCCAGGCGGCCCGGTCGGGGAAGCGCTGGCCGTCGAACGAGGAAGGCACGGCAAGAGCCAGCAGTTCGTCAAAGGCAGCCCGCTGGAGGCGGATTGCCAGTGTCACCTCCTGGTCAATCTTGGTGCCCCAGCCGGAGCGATACATCATCCACAGGAAGTTCGTCTTGATCCAGCTCATCCGTTCGAAGCTGAACGCGCCGCCGAAGTAGCCGTGCCGGGCAGCGAAGTGCCCGATCGCTGGTTTGTAGGCCTGGTAAACCACGATGGTGGAGTCGTCGAACTGGGCCAGGATGTGCCGTCCGCTGGCGGGCCAGCGGCCCTGCTGCAAGCGATAGGGCTCGGTGATCAACGGCATGATGTATCAGGGCAACAACTCGCGCACCGCGATGGAAACCTGCGGCACAGCCAGCGGGCTCACCGTATCCTTCGCCACCAGTTCCACCACGTCTGCGTAACGCCAGCCATATGCCTGGCTGCTATCGGCCACCGGATTCCGGTGTACCTCGAGCACCAGGTCGATCAGGTTGACGATCCAGTAGTCGCGAACGACAGAGCTGGCATAGAGGCTGGCCTTCTCGTTTCGGTCGTAACTCAGAGAGCTCTCGCTAACTTCGACGATCAACAACGGCTGGGTCGGATGTTGCCGGACGTAATCCAGGCGTGAACCTGATACGACCGACACATCCGGTTCCGGTTCAATCTGTGCACGAAGGTCGAGCGGCAATTGCATGCGTGTCCAGTAGCCCGGGCCAAAAGCCTGCCTCAGCACGTCCTGGACCTTGTCCGTGACGCAGGAATGGAGCGGATTCTGCGGGCTCTGAACCATGATTTCTCCGTCGATGAGCTCGGCCTTCATGCCGCGGAACCAGCCCATCTCGGCAAGCTGATAGTACTCCGCCTTCGACCAGCGCCGCGGCGCGGGGGGAGCATCGCCGCCGGGATAAAGGTTCCAGACCTCGCCCTTGATCAGCTCGACTTTCTGGCCACGGAACCAACCCAGATCACCCAGGCGGCAGTACTGCTCCTTGTCGATGCGAAAGGGCTGGGGCGCGACGGACTCGATAGGCCGGTTGCTGGCGATCATGGCGGTTCCCCTTTCACCTGGCATCGGCCATCACCTCGAGCTGCAGCAGGCTGCGCTGCTGCTCGCGCTCGAGGTATTCGCGCGGGCCTTTCTTCACGTTGACATGGTCCCAGGGCAGAATCTCGTTCATCGGCCGCAACCGTTGCGAATACCAGTTCGTGTCGATGCCCAGGTCGGCAAAGGTCTGCCACCAGATCTCGGGCTGGAAACACTCGGTCCAGCCATCGAGGCGGCAGCCCCTCCGCCAGGCCTCTTCGAGGGCCGGTGCGATGCGGCGGTCGCCGCGCGTGAGGATCCCCTCCAGCAAGCTGCACTCGATACTGTGCTGCTTGACCTTGACCGACTTGATCTTGCACTTCTTGCGGAGATACTGGCCGGCCCACTGCAGGTATTCGCGCGTCTGCATGCCGTTCCACTGATAGGGCGTGTGCGGCTTGGGAACGAAGTTGGAGACGCTGGCGACGACCTCCACGTAGCGGCCCTTCACTTCCTTGCCGATGCGGGCAATGGTCTCGGCCATCTCGATGATGCCGTCGAGGTCGACGGCCCGTTCGCCGGGCAGGCCGCACATGAAATAGAGCTTCACGCGCTGCCAGCCGTTCTTGAACGCTTCGCGGCAGCCCACGTACAGGTCGTCGTTCTTGATCTTCTTCTTGATCTGCTCGCGCATGTCGTCGCGGGCCACCTCCGGGGCCAGCGTCAGCCCCTGGCCACGCACCCCTTTGATGAGCTGAGGCAGCGAACGCAACTGATGATTGATCCGCAAGCTGGGCAGCGAGATGTTCACTCCCAGCGGCGTGAACACTTCATGCATGCGCTTCACGAGCTGTTCGAAATCGGGATAGTCGCTCGTGCTCAGGCTGAGCAGGCTGATCTCGTCGTGGCCCGTGTTGCGATAGCTCTCCAGGGCAGCTTGCACGATCGTCTCGACATTCCGCAAACGCAAGGGCCGCTTGATTACCGTCGACTGGCAGAAGCGGCACTGCCACGGGCAGCCCCGCATGATCTCGATGGCGATCCGGTCGTGCGCCACCTCCACGAAGGGCACGATCGGCCTGGTCGGCAGCGGGATCTCGTCCAACTCCTTGTCGATGGTGCAGGCGTAGATCTCCTTCGGCACGTCGGCGCGGGTGCGGTGCATGGCCGCGATGGTGCCGTCGGCATGATATTCGGGTTCG
>JBFWSD010000800.1:0-4191 GCA_050248575.1 Gemmataceae bacterium | reverse complement strand
GTGCCGACTGCTACCCCAAGACCAGTGGCAAGCGCGGTCTGCACATCTTCGTGCCGCTTTGCGCCCGCTGCGAGTTCGGCAAGTTTAGGATGCTGGCCGAGATCTTGTGCAGGCTGATCCACAAGCAGTTGCCGGACTTGACCACGCTGAGACAGAGCGGAGCGAGGCGTCACAAACTGCCGCAAGGCACTGTCCGCTTGCTATCTGATTCTGCACGGGCGACAATCCCGAAAATGTACGGTACTCACGGACGAGGTGCTGGACGAGAGCCTGCTGGTGGACGTACCGGGCCTGCCACAAATCGTCGGAGGTCAGCCATGATTGCCAGGGTCGTCATGCCACGCTACTACGCCTGTCTTGCTGGCATCTGCCTTGTCACCCTTGTGGTTGCATCGGTCGGGAAGTCCGATCCGATCAAGCCCAAGGAAGTCATCCAGCTCTTCAATGGCAAGGACTTGACAGGGTTTTACACGTACCTGAAGGGTCTGGGTAAGAACAACGACCCGGACAAGGTCTTCAGCGTTCACGACGGCATGATTCACGTTACCGGCCAGACTTTTGGAGCACTCACCACCGAGAATGAGTACGCGAACTATCGGCTGCTGGTGGAATACAAGTGGGGCGACAGGACCTGGGCGCCGCGCGAAATGCGAGGACGGGACAGCGGCATTTTCGTCCATGCGGTCGGCGCCGATGGTGCTCGTTCGGGCGTTTGGATGGAGGGCATCATTTGCCAGCTCTGGGAAGGCGCCACCGGAGACCTGACCCTGGCGGCTGGCAAGAACAAACCTCGGCTCACCATGGAAGCCGTGCAACGCGGCAACCTCTTCTTCTACAAGCCCGGAGCGCCCGCCGTCATTCGTGTCGGCGAGAGCAAAGTCTGCTGGTTTGGCCGTGACCCTGCCTGGAAAGACACCAAGGGCTTCCGTGGCAAAGCAGACCTGGAGAAACCTGTGGGCGAATGGAACACCATCGAATGCCTCTGCGACAAGGACAAGATCACCTGTATCCTCAATGGCAAGGTGGTCAATGCCGGTACCGCGTCCAGCCACACCAAGGGCAAGATCCTCTTCCAATCAGAAGGTGCGGAGATCTTCTTCCGCAAGATCGAACTGCATCCGATTGGAGAATAGTCAGGGCCAAAATGATCGCGGTTGCCGCTGCGCTGTTGCTCTCAGCCGACCCACACCCCGAGCTGGTCCACGTCCATCGCTTCCCACCGCTGGAGAACTGCTCGGGCCAGATCTACTGGATCTTGCGCCGGGGATATTGCCAGAACCAGATGCTGATCGACACGAACCGGGCGAACTACTGGCGTCGCGAGATGCCAAGGGCCGACCTGTTCGCGCACCGTTGCTCGAGGATCGCCGTGGCGAGGGTTTCGAGACGCTGATCGAAGCGTTGCGGACCCAGAGCCCCAAGACCAACCAGAAGTGACGATCCCTCATCAAGAATCTGCCCGCCGAGATGCTGTCTCGGCCTCACCAAAGGTTCTACCTATGAATCTCGGATGGCTCGACATCAGCATCTGCCTAGGCTACCTGGCGCTCGTCTTCATGATCGGGCTATGGTGCTCGCGCGCCCAGTCGAACAACGACGATTACTTCCTGGGTGGCCGCCGCATGCACTGGTTCCCGATCGGCCTGTCAATCTTCGCGGGCACGTTCAGCTCGCTGTCATTCGTAGGGCTACCGCGCGATGCAGCGTACGAAGACTACCATCTCTTCCTGGGCATCCTATTCATTCCCGTGGTGGTGATGCCGATCGTGGGCTGGTATTTCTTGCCTCTCTATCATCGCCTCGGCGCCACCAGCCCGTACGAGTACCTGGAACAGCGCTTCAATCGCAAGATCCGCCTGCTGGCCAGCGTGCTGTTCATGCTGTACTCGATCGGCTGGATGGGTAGTTTGCTGGTGGCCGTCGGCAAGATCCTGCAAGTGGTGCTCGACCTTTCGGCGACGCAGACCATTGGCATGCTGGTGGCCGTGGGGCTGTTCGCCACTTTTTACACGGCGCTGGGAGGCGTGAAGGCCGTGGTCTGGACCGACGCTCTACAGGCCTTTGCCCTGGGTGGCGGCATGCTGGCCGTGCTTGTGCTGGCCGTGGCCCACGTCGAGGGGGGCTTTCCCGAGGTGGTGACCATCGGCAACCAGCACGACAAGTTCGCGATGTTCCGCATGGAACTGGACTTCGCTGAGGGCAACTTCTTTGCGGCCGTGGCCTTCGGATTCTTCGTCTACCTGGCCGGGCACGCCGTGCACTTTACGGCCGTACAGCGCTACATGTCGATGCCTGGGCTGCGCGAGGCCCGCTGGGCTCTGGTGGTCAACGGTGTCATGGTAGCGGCCGTCTGCCTGGTGTTCTTCTTGGTCGGCACGACGCTGTTCGCCTTCTACCAGCAATCGAGCGACCCGATCTTCCACCAGCTGGAGACGGAGCAACGCGGCGACCAGTTGCTGCCCTATTTCGTGCTGCACGAGATGCCGGAGTACGGACTGACGGGGCTGTTGCTGGCGGGTCTGTTCGCGGCGGCCATGAGCAGCATGGATAGCGGCATCAACAGCTCGACGGCCACCGTGGTCTGCGACTGGTACGCAGGACAGGACCTGGGCGTGCGTCAAAGCCGCATCTTGACGGGGGCCTTCGGCCTGGCCGCCATCCTGGTATCGCTAGTGATCAACGAACTGGGCGGGCCAATTTTTCGCAAGATCATGGCGATTGCCGGCACTTTCCTGGGGCCGCTGCTCGGCATCTTCATGCTTGGTTTGCTCAACCGCCGCGCGGGACCTTCGAGCGTGGTTGCCGGCTTTGTTGCCGGTATGACCTGCTGGGCCGTGGCCAAGTCCTTTGGCATGTCCGACTGGTGGGATGGTGCGGTCACGAGTACGACGACCTTGCTGGCCGGCTGGCTCGTCAGCCTGGCCGTGCCCGCGCACCAGCCCGAGCCGGACCCGATACAGGCGTGAACGGGAAGCAACCGGCTCACAGGCAGTGCACTCGGTCAGGTGCCGAATTCTGGATCTTGAGTGCAGTTTGGAAGAAAGACTCACGCCCGATGTGGTAGTCCGCGAGGAGCCGGATGGTCGGTTCCTCTTCGATCTCGGCCCAACCGGGGCAAACGTATTCATCTTTGCCGAACACGCTGCCACTGGAGATCCCGACAACATCGACCTGGACTATTCCTTGAGCAGGCCTTTCATTAGCCTTATTTGCCGCCAAAGCACACGACACGGCCATCGCGAAGGCTCACGAAAATACGCCCGTCGCGATCGAAGGCCACGCCGAAGTTCACGGCGGCCGCGGGCAAGGGTTGCTTCCACAACACCTTGCCATCGGCGAGATTCATGGCCAGCAAGGAAGCGCTGCTCTTCACATCTTCCCCCTGCTCGACACGCTCCACCCCAGCAACGACCAGTGCGTTCTTGCCGACTGCGATGGCTGACACATCCGAGAAGGGCTTCGCCTTCCAGATGATGAGCGGCTTGGCCTCTTTGCTGTCGGCGGCCAGGGCAATCTCCTGGGTGTTGAGGGCCACCCCGACAAAACCGTTGACAGTCTGCAGGGTGCCCGCCTCGATGAAGTGCCAGTCGTCAGGCCGCCAGTAGAGGGGCGGCCCGGTGCCGATGACCTGCCCCTTGACCAGGAAGAGATCCTTGCCCCGTCCGGCCCCCTTGCGGCGGCAAGCGCCGGTCTTCAGATCGTAAGCGGCCATGGGTACTTCCGGACCGCCCGAAAGGTACAGGCTGCCCTCGTGCAGCAGTAGGTGACTTTGCACGCCGACGCCGGAAGTATCGTGTTCCGTTTCGAAGAGATGACCGGAGCTGTTGTTCTGCCAGCGAATCTTCCCGGTGATGGCATCGAGAGCGTAAACATGTGTGCCGTCGTAGTTGTGCATGCCGGCGGCGGCGAACACCACGCCCTGGTCAACCAGAACTCCGCTTCCTACGGGCCAGGTCGACAGCAGCGAGCCGAAGACGGGCAGCCTGCGTTCGGCGGGAGCAGCCCGGAAACGCCAGAGCGGTTTGCCGTCGGCTGCCTGCAGACAGTGAACGTAGCCATCGCCGCCGCCGACGTAGACACGGCTGTTCCAGAGAGCGGGCGGATACTTCATGGCACCGGACGTGTAAGCCGTCCAGCGCAGTTTGCCCGTAGCGTTATCGAGGGCACGGACCACGCCGCGCTCGTCCCCCA
>JBFWSD010000799.1:0-4191 GCA_050248575.1 Gemmataceae bacterium | reverse complement strand
GTCTTCTTGAACTGGTCGGGAGTATCATCCTTCGCGCCTTGCTTGATCCAGCTCTCGAAGAGGGCAATCTGTGGGGCAGGCAAGGGCGGCTCCCCTTCCGGCATCTGAGCCAGGTTATCGAGTCCCTTCAGGTATTTGACCACCAAGCTCTGCGCCGGGTCGCCCGCCTTCCACATGGGGCCGGCATCGCCACCCTTGAGGGCATCCTCGTAGCTGATGAGCAGGAGCCCGCCCGATTTTTTGGCGGGCTGATGGCAGCCCTGGCACTTCTGCTGCAAGATCGGCCGGATCTGTCGATGAAAGCTCACAGCTTCCTGGGCCAGGCCAACCGAGCCGGCGAAGAGCAAGGCCAGGCAAGAAACGAGAATGCGCGGCTTCATGCGTGATCCTTCTATCAGCTAAACAGGCCCAGCACCGGCTGCGCGTCCACCAGGGGGCGGGGCTGGTTCAGGTCGTTCATCACTTCGGTGGCTGGATCGATGCCCAGGGCGTGGTAGATCGTGGCCAGGAGTTCGATCGGATGCACGGCGGCTTCGGTGGGGGCAGAACCGTGACCGTCGGACTGGCCGTAAAGCTTGCCTCCCGGGACGCCGCCGCCCGTGATGAGTGCGGTGTAGCAATAAGGCCAGTGATCGCGGCCGTCCTTGGCGTTGCCGTTGCCCGAAGTGCTCACGCCCATGCGCGGGGAGCGGCCAAACTCGCCGATGGCCAGCACCAGGGTATCGTCGAGCAGCCCGCGCATGGCGAGGTCCTCGACCAGCGCGCTGAGCCCGCTGTCGAGCTTGGGGCCGTGCAGGTCGCGCACCGGCTTCAAAATACCAGCGTGGCAATCCCAGGCGTCGTTGTTGGGGTCGCCGTTGGCCACCGCGGGCCAGTTGACCTGAACGAAGCGCGAGCCGGCCTCGATGAGCCGACGCGCCAGAAGCAGGCTCTGGCCGAACGTGTGGCGGCCGTATCGCTCGCGGGTGGCCGGGGCCTCCTCGTTGAGGTTGAAGGCCTTCTTGGCCCGGCCCGACAGAATCAACGTGAAGGCCTTGTCGTAGTATTCGTCGAGCGCGAAGTGCGACACCTGCCGATCGATGTCCTCGATGCTCTGCTTGGCCAGTTCGCGCAGCTCGGCGCGCTTCTTGAAGCGCTCGGGAGAAAGGCCGGCCCGCAACGACAGGTCATCAGTCTTGATGGTGCCGTTGGGGTCCTGGAAGAGGTAATAGGGATCGTAGGCGCGGCCGAGGAAGCCGGCGGTGCCCGCCTTGTTCACCACGCCGCTTTCTTGCATGGGCCGGGGCAACATCACAAAGGGCAGCATCGGCTGGTCGGTCGGCTTGAGGCGGATGACATTGCTGCCAATGTTCGGGAAGTCCTTGGGCGAAGGAGGCTCGAGCTGCCCTGAAGGCGAAACGCGATCGGGCGTGTAGCCCGTGAGCATCTGGTAGTGGGCCGCCGTGTGATTGAACAGCCCCTTGGGGGAGTAGCTGACCGACCGGATCAGCGTGTACTTGTCGGCGCAACGGGCCAATCTGGGGAGCGTCTCGCAGAGCTCGATGCCCTTGATGTTGCTGGCGATCTTCTTGAACGGGCCGCGAATGTCCTCGGGAGCATCCGGCTTGGGATCCCAGAGGTCGAGATGCGGCGGTCCGCCTTGCAGGAAGACGAAGATCACGTTCTTGGCCTTGCCCCAGCCCTTGCCGCCCTTGGCGGTGGAGTTGCTGGCGTGTGCTTGCTGCCTCAGGATCTGAGGCAAGTTCAGCCCGAGCAGGCTGGCGCCTCCGATCTGCAACCATTCGCGGCGGGTCAGGCTGCCGTCACACAGGCGCCTGCTGGCTTGCGGGATCGTCAACATGGCGGGCACTCCAAAATGGGCCGGTCGGGTTCAGCGGCTCAGCGATTGAACAGGAAGGCGGAAGTATTCATCAGGGCCCAGAGCAGGTCCTGGGCTTCTTGTTGTTTGTTGTCGGCCTTGCCGAGAACGGCCTCGAAGCGGGCACGTTCCTCGTTCGTGGGCAGGCGGCACAAGACCGCGAGGTACAGCTCCTCGACAATTCTGCGATTATCGGGCTTGTCCTTCATGATCTGGGCGACGCGGCCGCCCGGATCGGCGATGGCCGTGGAGATGATCGGCCCGTTGACCAGGGCCATGGCCTGCTCCATGGTCATCTCGTTGCGGCGTTCGCATTCGCAAGGAGACTCGCGCACGGGCCGGCCAAACTGTTCGAGGAAGCCGAGCTTGCCGGACGCGGGATCGGGCAACTGCGCCGCGCGGGTGCCGAGCGGGAAGCCCGAGAACTTGTTCTCGGTGCCGGTGGCCACCCGAATGGAATCGAGCAGTTGTTCGGCGGTGAGCCGCCGCGGCCGGGCCCGGGCAAAGTTCTCCACGTCGTCGGCGTTGGTCGGCGTCGGCTTGATCGACAGTTGATAGGTGCGCGAAGCGGCGATGGTCCGCAACAGGTGTTTGAGGCTCATCTTGTGCTGGATGAAGTCGGCCGTGAGCGCGTCGAGCAGCTCCGGATTGCTGGGCGGGTTGCCGGCGCGGATGTCATCGACGGGCTCGATGATGCCCCGGCCCACCATGTACGCCCACAGACGATTGGCCATCGCCTTGGCAAAGTAGGGGTTCTCAGGCGCGGTCATCCACAGGGCAAGGGCCTCGCGGCGATTGCGCACCGGTGTCTTGCCCGGATCGAAGCCGACGTGCTCGAATGGAAACTGCGGCTTGGCCACGCCACCGGTGCGCGGGTAGGTGACCTCGCCGCCGTCGCGGCGATCGTAGACCACTTCTTCGTCGGGCCGCGCATCCTTCTTGATGCCCACCTGGGCGAAGTAAGCCGCCAGCGCGTAGTAGTTGCCCTGGGTCCAGCGCTCGAACGGGTGATCGTGGCACTTGTTGCAATTGAAGCGGATGCCGAGGAAGAGGTGCGTGGCGTTCTCGACGGCCTGGCCCGGCTCGCGCGCAATGCGATAGAAAGCACTGGCCGGCGCATCGGCGGTCGGTCCCACCCCTGTCAGCAAGTCGTAGGCCGTCTCGTTCCAGGGGCGGTCAGCCTTCACCTGCTCGTAGATCCAGCGGCGGAAGGCCCACACCCCTTTCTCACCAAGATACTTGCGGTTGACCTGCATCAGGTCGGCCAGCCGCATGGTCCAGAAGTCGACGAATTCGGGACGCTCAACGAGTTTGTCGATTGCCTCGCGGCGTTTGATGTTCGATTCGCGCCGATCGGCCAGGAACGCCTTCACGTCGTCGGGGATGGGCGGCAGCCCGATCAAGTCGAGATAGACGCGGCGCAGAAACTCCTCGTCGCTGCACAGATCGCTGGGAGCGATCTTGAGCATCTGGAGTTTGCTGTCCACGCGCTCGTCGATGTAGTTGAAGGCTGGCGGCTTTGGCCACACGAACCCAGGGTTCGGCGTCAGGACCGACACTGGGTTGACGGCGAACAGTCCTTCGTAACGTATGAGGATGGCTGACTCGCCCTTGCGCAAGCTTTTGACCAGCCCGCTGGCATCGACCGAGCAGACTGATTCCGTGCTGCTGGCGTAGATGGCCTCGCGCGTGACGTCACGGCTGCTACCATCGGGATAATGGGCAATGACAATGAGCTGCTGTTGCTGGCCCACGTTTCCCAGTACTGGCTTCAGGGGCAGTGTCTCGAGGCGGGCAACACGCTGGACGCTGCCAACGTCAGATCGGCAGCCCTCGGCGATCCACTGGTGGAAGAGCCGATAGAGATGGGAATCCTCGGGCAACACCAGCTTGCCCTCGTGGGGCACGCCCTGGCTCGGCTTGAGCAAAACGAGGCTGTTGGCAGGCTCCTTGCGATCGATGCGACGGCCCGCAATGTCTTGTACGATCTGTTCAAAGTCGAAGTGAGGATCGTAGCCGCGCAGAGAGAGCTTGAAACCGTTGCGTCCTCTGGCCGCACCATGGCAGGTACCGGCGTTGCAGCCCGCCCGGGCCAGGATCGGCATCACATCGCGCGTGAAACTGACCGGCACGGGAGCAAGGGCGGTCACCGTTACCGGCAAACGTGCCTCGAGGCCGGCAGCCTTGATGACGACTTCGGCTTTGCCTTCTTGCAGTGGTTCGACACAGCCATCGCGGAGTCGGGCGACAACACCCTGCACTGAAGAATTCGCCGCGCGCGTAAGGTCAACGAAAGAACCATCCGCCCCCTTGCCGCGCACCACGAAATGGCG
>JBFWSD010000798.1:0-4194 GCA_050248575.1 Gemmataceae bacterium | reverse complement strand
ATCGAGAGACAGAAGACTGCGCCGTTACCAACGGCTCGCTACCAGCATGATGGGCAGCGTCACGCGCGGGGAAGCGCGGTGTTGCCCGACCAGTCCTGTGTCCTGCCAACCAGGCCTTACCATGAAGTATTGATCGATCAACGTCTTGTTTGAAGCCCGGCATGACCGCACGGGCTGCCGCCCAGGAACGCACATGTCCCGTTCAGGACGACTGTACCTGGTTGACGCACACTCGCTGATCTATCAGGTGTTCCACGCGATCCCTGAGATGAGCAGCCCGTCCGGGCTGCCCACCAACGCGGTGTTCGGCTTCACCAAGGATTTGCTGGCCCTGCGCGATCTCAAGCCCGAATACCTGGTGGTGGCCTTCGATGCCCCGGGCAAGGTGTTTCGCGAGGACATCTACGCCGAGTACAAGGCCAACCGCGCTCCCATGCCCGACGATCTGCGTACGCAGATCGGCATGATCCACCGCGTGCTGGCCGGCATGCGCGTGGCCGAGGTAAGCAAGCCCGGCTTCGAGGCGGACGACATCATTGCCACGGTGGCCCGCCGCGCCGCCGGGCAAGGGCTCGACGTCATCATCTGCTCCACCGACAAGGATTGTCGCCAGCTGATCGACGAGCGCATCAAGCTCCTCAACCTGCGCAAGAACAAGACCATGGATCGTTCAGCGCTGGAGGAAGACTGGGGCATCAAGCCGGAACAGGTCGTCGATCTCCAGGCCATGGTGGGGGACTCGGTCGACAACGTCCCGGGTGTGCCGGGCATCGGGCTGAAGACCGCCGCCAAGCTGCTGCAAGAGTTCGGCAGCCTGGACAACATTCTCACGGCCCGCGCAGCGGGCAACCTCACGGGCATGCTGGCACGCAAGTCCATCCAGGAAAACCTGCGTCAGGCCGCCGACAAGGTGGCGCTGAGCCGCCAGCTCGTCAAGCTTGCCGACGACATCCCCATCGACTGGGACTGGGAAGGGTGGAAGCTGCAAGAGTGGGACGGCCCGACGTTGCTTGCGCTCTTCGAAGAGTACGGCTTCCAGCGCTTCTCCGACCAGGTCCGCAAGACCGTGGTGGTGCGTTCGAAGCCGGCCAAGACTCTCTTTCCCGAACTGGATGATGACGAGCCGGAAGAGCTGCCGAGCAAGCAGCCCGTGCTCGAGGACGACTGGCAAGCGACCTATCTGCTGGTCGACACGCCGGAGAAGTTGAGCGACTTCCTGAAGGCACTCGAGCAACAAGAGCGTTTTGCCTTCGACCTGGAGACGACGAGCCTGTCGCCGCGGCAGGCGGCCCTGGTCGGCATCGCGTTCTGCTGGCAGGAAGGGACGGGCTGGTATCTGCCCATCCGCGCGCCGATGGGCACGCCAACCCTCGACGAGCAAGAGGTGCTGGCGGCCCTCAAGCCGATCTTCGAAGATCCGAAGATTGCCAAGATCAATCAGAACATCAAGTACGAGCAGATCGTCCTGCGCGAACACAACATCCACCTCGCGGGCATCGCGGGCGATCCGATGGTGGCCGACTACCTGCTGCACGCGGGCGCGCGCAGCCACAACCTCGACGAGCTGTGCCGCCGCTACCTCAATCACCAGGTGGTCACCATCGAAGAGCTGATCGGCAAGGGCAAGAAACAGCAGACCATGGACATGGTGCCCGCCGAGAAGATCGCTTACTACGCCGGCGAGGATGCGGACTGCGCGTTCCGGCTGTGCAACATCGTGGAGCCGATGTTGAAGAAGGACGGCCTCGACAAGCTCTATGGCGACACCGAGGTGCCGCTGATCGAGGTGCTGGCCGAACTGGAATACAACGGCGTGCGGCTCGATCTGCCCAGGCTGGCGCAGCTTTCCGAAGAGATGGCGGGCCAGCTCGCCGAGATGGAAGTGGAGATCCACGACCTGGCGGGCCGCAAGTTCAATATCGCCTCGCCCTCGCAGCTGCGCAAGGTGCTGTTCGACGATCTCAAGCTGCCCAGGCAGCGCCGCACCAAGCAGTCGGGCGAGGCGTCGACCGATCAGGAAACACTCGAACGGCTGGCGGCGCTGGGCCATCCGCTGCCGGTCAAGATCGTCGAGCATCGCCAGATCGCCAAGCTGAAGGGCACGTACGTGGATGCCTTGCCCGGGCTGGTCAATCCCGACACGGGCCGCGTCCACGCCTCGTTCAACCAAACCGTCGCCGCCACGGGCCGGCTCAGCTCGAGCGATCCGAACCTGCAGAACATCCCCATCCGCACCGAGCAGGGCCGGCACGTGCGCCAGGCATTCCTGCCCGAGCCGGGCTGGGTCTTGCTGGCGGCCGACTATTCGCAGATCGAGCTGCGCTTGCTGGCCCACCTGGCCGAAGACGAGGCGCTCCGTCGCGCCTTTGCCGAAGATCGCGACATTCACGCGGCGGTGGCGGCCCAGATCTATGGGGTGACCGAGAACGATGTCACCGCCGAGATGCGCCGTACCGCCAAGACGGTCAACTTCGGCGTCATTTACGGCATGAGCGCGTACGGGCTGGCCCAGCGGCTCGGCATCACCAAGGAAGAAGGGGCCAAGTTCATCGAGACCTACTTCAGCCGCTATGCCAGCGTGATGAAGTATCAAGACACGCTGCTGGCCGAGTGCCGCACGAACCGGTATGTGTCGACGCTCCTGGGCCGCCGCCGCGAGATCACCGGCATCCGGGCGCGGACGAGCTATCAGCAGCGAACGCAGCCCGAGCGCGAGGCGATCAACATGGCCATCCAGGGGTCGGCGGCGGATCTGATCAAGCTGGCCATGCTGCACATTCACGAGCGGCTGAAGCGCGAGCAACGACAGGCGCGGATGATTCTCAGCGTGCATGATGAGCTGGTCTTCGAGGTGCCGCCGGAAGAGTTAGGGGAGGTGGCCCTGCTCGTCGAGGAAGAGATGACGCGCGCCCTGCCCCTGGAAGTGCCGTTGAAGGTGGACATGGCCGCCGGCCCGAACTGGCTCGACGTGGAAGAACTTTCCGCGGTGGGGGCGTGATCAGGATGAAAACCGAAAGGAAAGCGTTCCTGATCGCCGTGGGTTTGCTGCTGGCGCTGGTGCTGATCCTTGGCTTCCAGGCGGTCAAGGTGCATGAAGCACAGACCAGGCTCAGATTCGAGGCAAAGAACTTGCTGCTCGAGATTCAGAGCGAGGCAGCAGCACAACGATGGGATAGGGCCGCTGAGTTACTTGCCCGTCTCGATGGCATGATCCGCGCGGAGCCTGGCCTTGAGCCCGAGCTCGCTGAGCGCTTGGATGAACTGCGTCGAGAAGTGGACCAGGCCCTGAGTCAACAGAGGAGTTCCGCAGCCGGCAGGACGTAGAGGCAGACGCCCGATTCTGCGTCGGATTGCCGGCTTCGATGTCAGAGAGATTCCATGTTCAAGGTGGCAGACAGTAGCCCCAAACTGCTGGAACCTTCAATGGACAAGAGTGCCAAGCCGGTGATCGGCCTGGTGGGCGGGATCGGCAGCGGCAAGAGTCTGGTGGCCGGGGCCTTCGCTCGCCGAGGGGGCCGCATCCTCAGCGGCGACCAGTATGGGCACGAGGCGCTCAGGCAGCCCGTCATCAAGGAGAACGTCGTCGCCCGCTGGGGCAAAGATCTCCTCGATGAACAGGGCGAAGTGATTCGCCGGAAACTCGGCAAGATCGTCTTCGGTAAGGAAGAAGAGAGGAAGGCCCTGGAAGAGCTGGTGTTTCCGTTCATCGAGAAACGGATCGTCGAGGAGATCGAGGCAGCGCGCAGGGATGACAGCGTCAAGGTGATCGTGCTCGATGCGGCCATCATGCTGGAGACGGGATGGAATAAGGTATGCGACTGGATCGTCTATGTTCATGGCCCGCGCCGGGAGCGCCTGAAGCGCCTGGCCGAGCAGCGGGGCTGGACAGCCGAAGAAGTGGAAGCGCGCGAAAGTGCACAGCTCCCCCTGACGCAGAAGATCCTCCAGTCGGATTACGTGATCGATAACTCGGACACGCCCGAGGAGACGGCCCGCCAGGTCGACGACCTGCTGGCCGAATTGTTGGAGTCCCGGCTTTAGCAGGTTGGAGTCCCGGCTTTAGCCGGAAGGATGAAGTCGCCGTGGAAGGCTTACTTGTCAGTTAGTACGGATTCATGCGGGCCAAGACCGGTACTCCAACGAGTTGGAGACCCGGCCGGGCAGCATCGCCGTGGAGGAACTTACTTTGCAGAC
>JBFWSD010000797.1:0-4194 GCA_050248575.1 Gemmataceae bacterium | reverse complement strand
TTCCTGGCCTACCTGGCCCGGCCGAAGGAGTTGCCCGCCTGGGAAAAGCCGAACATGCTGGCCAAGTACCACGTCACCACCAAGGGCGTGGAGCTGAGCAGGAAGTAAGACGCAAAAAAAATGAGGGACCAGATGGGTTACGATATCGTCTCGCTGGTGCCTGCCTTCTGCGCTGCCCTCACGGGCAGCGGCAGCGTGGAAGGCGGTCTGCCCTTTCCAAAACTCCTCGAGCAAAAGAAGCTCGACTACAGCCTGGAGAGTCTGCACGCACTCGATCGCTATCTGGATCACTTGTACGAGAACGCCGACGAGCTCGAGGATCAGCCCTACACGAATATCGTGCTGGCTGCGGGCTGCTACGTCGGTGAGGTGATGCGCCGCTTGACCGGTGACAAGTATCAATGGAAGAACTACGACGACTACTTTCCCGACCACCCTGACCTTTCGCACATTCCCGAAGGGCCGGGAACAGCGGCGGTGCTGGTGTCTGCCGGGGGCGCAATGCGGATGCCGCTCAACAAGATCGCACGCTATCTCGACGAGGGGCCAGAGAACAGTACTCACTATTTCGTGGCGGCCGAAACGGAATCAGCCTAGAGCGCGCTTCGATGCGCTCGGCCCGTGGCCGAGTAGTGCTCGAAGCACGAACCGACAGACACACCTGACACGTAAACTTCCACCGTTCCGCGCAGGATATGAAGTGTAAGGTGGCTGAGATTCCGGGCACGGTACTGGTGCATTTACCGCAGCGTCGTTGACTTATGTCCAATGCTGAAAACAACTTGCTGCGTTCGATTGCGCACTTTTTCGTTTCCGCACCCTGGCCGATCGCGCATGACGCATGGCGGAAACGACTTATGGCTTCGGCACAATGGTCTCCATTGCGCAAACGAGCCCGCCAGGGCCCGATCCAGCCGCGCCGCGCGACTGCAACCTCCGCTCCGGCGCGATCGCGAGGCACGCAAAAAGGGGGGCAAGAATTGGCTTGACGGGAGACAGGGATGAGGTAGAGTAGAGTGGTCAGACCACTTTGCCGGAGCGCTGCCTGCCCCGTTCAAAGGACCCACCATGACATCCCGCCAGACTTCTGCCGCTTGTGATGATTTCCGCCTCAGCCGACGCGGGCTCTTGCACGCCGGTGTTGGCATGCTCGGGCTTTCGCTTTCTCAGTTCCTCGCCCTGCGCGGGCTGCGCGCCGCCCCGGCCGTGCGCGGCTTCGGCCGCGCCAGGTCTTGCATCGTCTTCTTCTCCTGGGGCGGCATGAGCCAGCTGGAGACCTGGGACCCCAAACCCGATGCTCCCAAGGAGATCCGCGGCGACTATCGGCCCATTCCCACACGCGTGCCCGGCGTCCAGCTCGGCGAGTTCATGGGCGGCTTTGCCCGCCAGACACACCGGCTGGCCATCGTCCGTTCCGTGCACCACCAGGAAGCGGGCCATCGCAACGCCGCCTACTGGAATCTGACGGGCCACGCTCCCCACAACCCGGGCAACGATTCCAGCCTGCCCCCTTCGCGGAAGGACTGGCCCTGCCTGGGCTCGATGGTCTCGAAGTTCAAGAAACCCGCCCGGGGCTTCCCGGGCTGCGTCTGCATTCCTTACCCGATTGCCGATCGCGGCTTGCTCAACGGTCAGTTCGGCGGCTTCCTCGGCATGCATCACGACCCGCTGCTCGTGAAGCCCGAGAACGCCAGGCCGTATGATGGCGTCTCGCCCGCCAACGGCAGCACCGACATCCGCCTTCCCAAGGACGTGAGCGACGGCCGGATGGCGGAACGTCTTGGTCTCCTCGAACGCGTGACGCGGCGGGAGACGTCGGGCGGCGAGAGCTTCGATCACTATCGCCGCATGGCAGCCGACCTGCTCCTGAGCCCGCAGGTCCGTTCGGCCTTCGACCTCGAACGTGAGCCGCCGAAGCTGCGCGACACGTACGGCGCGCACATGTGCGGCCGCTCGGCCCTCTTGGCCCGTAGGCTCACCGAGGCGGGCGTCCCCATCGTCACCGTTTATGCTTCGGCCGGCGATCTGAACGGCAGCGCGGGCGACAACTGGGACACGCACGGCCAGAACTTCACCCGCCTGAAGGACAAGCTATTGCCGCCACTCGAGCAGGCGGCACTGGCGCTGCTCGACGATCTCGACGCGCGGGGCCGGCTCGACGACACGCTCGTCGTCTTCCTGACCGAGTTCGGGCGCACGCCCAAGCTGAACGGCGGCGCGGGCCGCGATCATTATCCCAACTGCTATTCCGTCGCCTTTGCCGGCGGCGGCATTCAAGGCGGGCTGGTACATGGTAAGTCCGACCGCATCGCCGCCGAGCCCGCCGAGTTGCCCTGCGGCCCCGCGGACCTGCACGCCACGATTTTCCATGCCCTCGGCGTTCCGGACGACGCGCACATCCACGACAACCTGGGCCGCCCGATGGCCCTGTGCGCCGGGACGGCGTTACCGCTGTTCGGATGAGTGCGGTCTTTCGGTCGGCGGCTTCCTCCCGTCGCTAACGCTCCGGGCTCGCCGCGCGACGCTTGATTTCATCAGCCGCGGACGCCGCATTGGCGGCGGACGACTTCGGCGGGATCGCCGGTTTCGCGCAGCAGCGCGAGCTGACGCTCGGCCCAGGTTGGGCCCTGTACCATTTCGACGGCCCGTTCCAGGTAGGGCAGACAATCGAGCTTCTCCGCGGTTGGCCGGAGCAGCCCGATCAGATGCCGGACCTCGTCGCGGGCCGGACGCAGCTCGAAGGTGCGCGAATCGACCAGGTCGGCATCCAGCCCGTAGCGAGCCGCCCGCCACTTGTTCTGCCGCACCATCATCGGATGATGATCATGCTGATAGGTGCCCTGATCGATCTCGTCGGACAGCGCCTGCACGAGGCACTGGATCAGTGCGGTGATGGCCATGGCGTCGTGCAGGCTGCCCGGCATGTCGCAGATGCGCACTTCCACCGTGCCGAAGTTGTGGTGGGGCCGCACGTCCCACCAGATGTCGCGAATCGAGTTGATGAAGCCGGTCTGAATGAGATGATTGACCAGCCAGGAGTATTCGCTCCAGTTGCGCATGAGCGTGGGCAGCCCGGCCGTGGGCAGCGATTCCATGATCTTCGAGCGGTGCGATTGCAGCCCGCTGACGCGATTGTTCCACCACGGGCTGTTGCAACTGAGGGCCAGGAGCGCCGGCAGATGCCGCAACAGCCGGTCGCACAGCATGACCGCCTTGTCTCCCGAATCGACGCCGACGTGCACGTGCAGCCCGAAGGCCACCAGGCGGCGGCCGACATCTTGCAGGATCTCGAGCAGCCGCCCGTAGCGATCGTTGGGCGTCATCTTCTGATCTTGCCAGAGGGAGAAGGGATGGGTGGCCGTCCAGTACAGCCGCAGGCCAAGCCGTTCCACGATCGCGCCGACGATGCCGAGCTTGGCTTGCAAGTCGGCCTCGGCCTCGGCCACCGTCTGGCACACCTCGGTGTTGATCTCCAGATAGCACTGCATCAGCTCGGGCTTGATGCGCGTCTTGTGCTGTTCGGGAACCTGATCCAGCACGGCCAGCACCGAGCTGGAGAGTTCGCCCGTCTCCGCATCGATCAGGGCCAGCTCGATCTCCACCCCCAGCGTGGGGCCGTCGCTCGAGTTGAAGATCAGCTTTTCCACGTGCCTGTCCTCGTAGAAGGTGCGGGCGGGCTCGAAAATCCTCTGAACTACCTGGATGGTAGTGGTTCCGCGCAGGGCTGTACAGGCTTGGCAAGCGCCGGGCAGGTTCGAGTCCTCGGCGCACCAGACAGACACAGGGGACACGTAGATTTGCCGCCCCCGGCGCAATATCCAGGTGAAACGCACCACTCGTGCGAACATCAGGGGCGACGGGTTCGGGCGTCAGCTGCTCGCGGGGCCGCGCGGCTTGCACACTTGCACACTCGAGATTTGCCGATTTTCACCGTAACTCGAGATCTTGCAAGGGCCAGGAGCGACAGGAACACAGGCCGTCGGTGTGCAAGCAAAAGTGTGCAAGGGGTTCGTCGACTGCTAGCCCAGAATCCTGTCTTGTTCGAGATTTTTTTTCGACGCCGCGTGGCAGCCAATCTGCTGGGCGCTGTCGTTTCGGCTGATAGACTACGGGTCGTCGATGGAACGTAGTTCAGAGGGAGTGCGCCCGATGATACGCGCGTGGGTGTTCGTGGCGGTGTTCGTGGTGTGTGCG
>JBFWSD010000796.1:0-4198 GCA_050248575.1 Gemmataceae bacterium | reverse complement strand
CCCGGGTCTTCTCGGCCAGCTTGTCGAGCATGGTGGCGTTGACGTCGTTGCCCACGCCGAAGGTGAAGATGCGTGTATTGGCCGAGTTGCGGTTCTCCACGTTGCGGACGATCGTCGCCGGGTTCCGTTCCCCCACGGTGGGCAGCCCGTCGGTGAAGAAGATGATGGTGAAGGTGCGGCTGGCATCGCGCGTCCGCATGGACAGGGCCTCGCTGAGGGCAGCGTCGATGGCCGTGCCGCCCGATGACGCGAGCTTGTCGATCCACTTGTGCGCCAGCCCCAGTTCGTCCGGCGTCGCCTCGATCAGCTCGTTCTGGTAGCGCGTCACCGACGTGGAGAAGTTGACCAGGCCGAAGCGATCTTCCTTGTTCATGTTGTCGAGGCAGAAGTGAAGGGCCTTGCGGGCCTGGTCGAGCTTGGCGCCGCTCATGCTGCCCGAGGTATCCACCACGAAGAGCAGATCGCGCGGGATGACCTGCTTGGGGGCTTCCAGGCGCGGCGCGATCAGAAACATGAAATAGCCGTCTTCCTTGTCCGCGGGGCGGTGGATCATCGAGGTCAGCCCGACGTCCTTGTTGGACAGCGTGTAGTAGAGCTGGAAGTCCTTGTCGAGCAGCGCCTGGTCCTTCTCGAACTCGACGCGCACTTCCTTGTCGTTCACGCGCGTCAAGCTGAGCGCGTGCGTCGGGCTGTACACGTTCTGCACTGCATGCTGACTCTTGATCGTCGCCTTGATGGCAAACTTCTGCAGCGTGCTGGTCGACTTGCCGTCGGTCTTGAGCGGATAGACGTACTCGATCAGGCCATGATCCTGCGTGGCCAGGGCCGAGTAGTTCACCGTGACATTCAGATCCTTGCCGGGCTGAATGGAGACAATGTTCATCGTCAGCAATTCGTTGCCCAGATAATCGACCAGCGCAGGATCCTGGCTGCGGCGGGCACACTCCGCGCAGAGGCGGCGGGCCTCGGTCCCGTCCACGAGCTTGCCGTCAACCTTGGTGCCGTTGACCATCATGCTGAACCCGCGCACGCTGGCCCCGCGCGGCACGGGGAAAACATAGGTGGCTTGCAGGTTCCGGTTGGTGTGATTCCGAAAGGTTTGCTGTACCTGGGTGTCGGCCGCCTGGTCCTGGATGGCGATCGACACCTCGTGGTGGATCATGGCGAGCGGCGGTGTGTTCTCTTTGATCTCGGGCAGGAGTAGCCCTTGCGCCTGGAGCGGCGTCACGCACCCAAGCAGGAGGGCCAGGATCGGCAAGTAACGCATCGTTTCCCCTTTCGTGAACGAAGCCAGCATAACCGCGTACCTGAAAAGCGAACGCGGGGCGGAAAACACGAAAGCGATTCCGAGAAAAATGCTCCGCGCCAAGCTGGCCGTGATCCCGTCGGCCGTGCTGACCGTTCCGTTTGCGCAATGAACACGGTAGTGCCCAAGCCACAAGTCGTGTCCGGCGTGGGCCATGCGCCAATCGCGCAGCTCCGGATCGGCAAAAGTGCGCAAACATTTGCAGTAAGTCTTTTTCATTATTGGCCTTAAATCAATCATTCATGTCAGACGTTGACATGCAGTGCCAGCACTGCCGGCCCTTCCGAAATCCTTGGCGGCGATTTACAGTTATCTTGCGCCGGGCGAGGGCAAACAACATGTCAGTTTTGTCTGTCAGGTCTGCCCGCCTCGAGGTCACGGGCAATCATTCGCAGCCAAGCAAGATTGAGAACATGATCACGGCCTGGGCGGCGGAGGTGGGGGCGGAGTAGTCGGGACCTTCGCGTCGCCGCGCTCCGCCCCCTTGTTGGGCCTGAGTTGCAGCCTCAGCTCTGCCTTCTTGCCGAGAGCTTCGAGCTTCTTGAACTCCTCCGCGGTCACTTCCAGCGTGATGGTCGAAGGCACGGTGCCCGGCTTCTCTTCCGGGTGGACGGGCAATAGATCGACGGCCCGCACCAGCACGTCTGCGACGATCACTTGCGTCGTCTCCTTGCCGTCCTTCTTGGTGACCTGGAGCACGTCGACATGCGCGCCGGGCAAGAGCAAGCCGCCGGTCTCGAGGCGGGCACTTGTTGCGATGACAAAGGCTTTTTTGCCCGGGGGCAAGAGGGCCTCCAGCCCGACCTTGTCTCTGTTTTGCACATCGTCCCAGGAGAGGACCTTGCCCTTGGCGACATCCTTGAGGAGCGCCCGGTCGCGCAGCTCGTGGCTGGCCAGGGCCGGCACAAAGCGAGGCGGCGTCTCCTTTCCCTTCAGTGTCTTCTTGTCGAAGAGCTTGCCCGCCTCGCGCACGGGCGTCCATTGCGCCAGGTCCGCGCGGGCAACCAGTACCTCGTAGGTCTCCTGCTCCAGCGGCACGGGCCGGAGCAGAAAACTGTGATCCCTTTTGACCGTGGCCAGCTCGAGGGCCTCTTCCGGCTTGACCATGAGCGTGATGCTGGCGGCATCCTCGTACAGGTCGATGAACAACACCAGCACGAACGCGAGCACTGGCGGTTTTTCTTCGGGCTTGCCCGCGGGGTCGGCGCGCAAGACGTCAACGTGCCCGCCGCGCACGATCCTGGCCGCAGCCTCTTTCTTGATTTCGATAGCGAAGGCCCGCCGGCCGGGCGGAATGATTGCCTCGAGCCCAAATTTTTCCCTGTCCTGGATGTCAGTCCAGCAAGCGATCTGCCCTTTGCGGATCGATTTGAGGACAGCGCGACCAGACAATTCACGGTAAGCCGACGGAGGTACGTAGGCTGACGGCACGTCCTTCTGGTTGACTTCCTTGACTTCGAGGTGTGCGAGTGGATCGCGCAGTGCCGTCCACTCTGGTATGTCTTCTCGGGCCACCAGCACCAGAACCCGAGCGGGCCTGGCAAGCGCGGCCTGCGGACGCAACTCGATGCCGTGCTCCTGCTGCAGCGCCAAGATGTGCAACACCTGCTCGGGTGTCACTTCGAGTGTGACCTTGTAGTGCGTCTGCTCGGGTGCGGGCGGCTCGACGCGTGTCACCTTCACATCAGCCACTTCCAGACGCGGTACGGTCTTTCCTTCCCCGGTCAGGGCAAAGACATCGACGGTAGCGTCAGCTTCGAGCTTCCTGGCCGATACGGCCGGCACGTCGAGTGTCAACAATCGATGGGAACCCTGGCCCGGCCCGATGTTGAATTTCTGTCGGTCCCGCTTCTGCGTCGCCTCGATTTCGGATTCTGTAGCGATTGTCGCCTCTGGTTCCTGCTGCCGCGCGCAACCTGCGAACAACAGAAACAACACGCCGAGGCCAAGGAGTGATCGTTGCATGGGCTCACCTGAAGAATTGCTCAGCCGGATTAGAGGCCTATCTTGGGGATGCCCCCTTGGTATCTTCGGTCATCCCCTATCGAGATGCAAGCTGTCGCGAGTGTTGCGGTTTTCGACCCCGTTGTCCTTCAGTCGCATGTTGTTACACGGCCGAATCCCACGACTCCGGCGACCTGAACATACGCCAACCACCGCGGTATTGACCACTGACCGCTGCCCGTGGTGAATCATAGACTTTCTTCATCCCACTCCTCGACCGCGATCCAAGGAGACGAGCCATGAAGAAGGTACAAGGCTGGCTGGAATCCAACCATGGCACCCTGGTCAAGAATCTGGCCGACCTGGTGGCCATCAAGAGCATCAGCACCGATGGCGAGCACCAGCAAGAGATCCAGCAGTCGGCCGAGCTGACCTGTCAGCAAATGCGCGAGGCCGGGCTGCAGAACGTCGAAACGCTGACCTGCGCTGGCTCGTATCCCTACGCCTATGGCGAATGGCTCGGCGCTCCGGGCAAGCCCACCGTGTTCCTCTATGCCCATCACGACGTGCAGCCGATCAACTTCGAATCGGCCTGGAAGTCGCCGCCGTGGGAGTTGACGCAGCGTGACGGGCGGCTTTTTGGCCGCGGCTCCGCCGATGACAAGGCCGCCATCGTCACGCAGCTTGGCGCGGTCGCGGCCTATCTGAAGACGGTGGGCGAGTTGCCCGTCAACGTGAAGATGCTCGTCGAGGGGGAAGAAGAAGTCGGCTCCAAGAACCTGCTCGGATTCTTTGAACAGTACAAGCAGAAGATTCACTCGGATGCGATCGTGGTGTGCGACACGGGCAACCTCAAGCCCGGGCAGCCCTGCATCACCTATTCGCTCCGCGGCATCGTGGCGGTGAAGGTCGAGGTGGAAAGCGGCAAGACCCCGGTTCACAGCGGCA
>JBFWSD010000795.1:0-4202 GCA_050248575.1 Gemmataceae bacterium | reverse complement strand
AGAGGCGGATGGCTGCCTGGCCGCCGGCGCAGGCGAGGATCTTGCTGTCGGCGGACAGGGCAAACGGCCCGCCGCCCCCTTCGCCCTGGCTGAGTTTGCGCAGCTTCTTGTCGGCACTCATATCCCAGAGCAAGGTGGACGTGTCCGAGCTGGCGGCAAGCAACGAGCCATCGGCCGAAAAACTCACGCGTTCCAGCGGGACCTTGGCTTCCAGCGACTTGAGCTCGCTGCCGTCGTTGCGGTTCCAGAGCTTCACGCCGTTAGCCTGGGCAGCGGCACTCGTCTTGCCCTCGCTGGAAGCGGCCACGCCCTCGAGGGCAACCTTGGTATCGATGCGCCGGAGCAGACTGCCATCGGCAGCGTTCCAGAGACGCAGGGTCCGGTCAGCCGATCCGCTGACCAGATGATGCGTGCCGGGCACGAAGGCCAGCCCGTTCACTTGATCCTGGTGGCCATCCAGCACGTGGGCTTCCTTTGCGGTGGCCACTTCCCAGACCTTGAGCATCTGGTCCGCGCTGGCGGTGGCCAGCAGCGTGCCGTCGCTCGAGAAGGCCAGGGCCACAATGCGCGCCGGGTGACCGGCGAACTTGCGCAGTTCCTTGCCGTCGAGATCGAACTGGCGCAGCGTGCCAATGGCGGTCGCCACACAGACGGACTTGCCGTCGGGTGCGAAGGCGAGGCAAGTGGGCCAATCCTGAGCGAAGCTGGCCATCTGTTTGCCCGTGGCGGCCTCCCAGAGGCGGATCTGGTGATCGGCCCCGGCGCTGGCAAGGGTCTGGCTGTCTGGAGAAAAAGCGAGGGCCGTGACGGCATCTCCCTGGCGGAAGCGTGGAGTGCCGAAACGCACCAGCGCCGAACTGGGCATCAGGTCGCCGTGGCGATCAACCCGAGGCCGGGGTGAATGCTCCGCCACCGACGTATCCCTATGCGTCTGGACCGGCGGATCTGCATGCAAGAGCCCGACCGCAGGGGCGAGGAGGGCCAGGGCACACCAGCGTAGACGGACTTGTAACATGTCACTTACTCCTTGCCAAAGCGCGCATCCATGGCATCTCTATTATGCGTCAGAAAGTGAATCGCCACAAGACGATGTTGCTGGAGGGACACCTGCGGCGCGGAAATTCTGGGAAGAAAGCGAGAAAACGGCACGCAGATAAATGAGAAATGGGGACGACTGGGAAGGGAGCTTCAGCGTCCCATACTGAACATTCCTGCACGGTCGTGCAGCTGAAGATCGAGCCGTCGCGCCCGCTCCTCGAGTGCCTGCATCACCTCGGCGTGCGTGCTGCCCTTCGCGAAACAAGTCAAGATGGGGCGCGCAGGAAATATGGATTCTCCTGCATGTGGAATATCCGCGTACTCGGCTAAATGCTCCACGGGCGGCACTCGATCCACCACCTGCCGCCACGGGCCATCCTCGGGAAAGACGACGGGCAGCGCCGCATAGAGGATCGCCTTGCCGACGATGTATTCGGGCTCCTTCGACCGCCCCTGCCGCGCATGGTTGATGCTCTGCCCGGCCGACTCGAGGCGCAGCCCGTTCTTGCACACGGCGCGCTGCAGCGCCAGCACCGCGATCCCGAGTGCATGTTCGAGCACCTCGACCGATGCGGTGTAGCGCGGATTGATCTCGATCGGCCAGGGCACACCTTGCCGCAAGACGAAGTCGATGCCAAAGATGCCGCGCAGCCCGCAGCCCGCTGCGAGCACGTTACCCATCTGTTCGAGCGTGCGCTGCGCGCCGCTGTCGAGCGTCAGCGGGCCGATGCTGCCACAGTACTTGAAACCCGGCCCATGCAGCCAGTCGATGCCGACCAGCTGCCGTGTGCTGCCCAGCAAGGACGCGCCGTGCCCGTCGCCCACATAGAGAGAGGAACAGAGTTCGCCCGCGATGTACTCCTGGTAGAACATTCCTCTGCCGGCAGGCTTGCCCTTGAAGCGGCGCACTCGAGCGCCGCCGCCGCTCTTGAGCGGCTTGATCATCCAGTCGCGCTGCGCGTCGAGGTCGGTAGCCCGGAGCGACACTGCCGGCGCGGGCAGCCCCGCATCGCGCAGCATTCTCGACCACACGAGTGGGGCTCGCGTCTTCGCCAGGGCTTGCCCGTCAATGCCCCACAACGGGCGGCGCTTCGCCAGCTGGCGGATCAACGGGGGCCGGTTCTCCAGGGCGCCCGTGTAGAGCCATGGTGCTTCGGGAGCCTCGTCGAGCGCCGCCAGCAAGCCGTGCGGATAGTCTTTGCCGGTCACGCACCGCGCCGGGCAACGTTCCGCCAGGTCCGCATCGGCAAAGTAGCCCGCACACCAGGGCTGCATGCCTGCCCGCAGTGCCGAGCAGGCGGCCGCCCGTGTGCTGCCGCCAAGAATCAACAGGTGTGGCGCTTGCTGCATCATGGTGAGGCCATTGTAAGCAATCGCCGTGCCGAAAATTGGCGTCCCGGCTTAGCCGGATCTCGTGGCAAGGTTGGCTCCCGATCGGTTTTCCACGTCCCTACAGCCTGAGCCGGGACTCCAACAATCACTGAATTTTCATGGACTTCTGTGCGCCGATTGCTTGCCTCCGGACACTCCTTCCTGTTATCATTACCCACGAGACGAACCTGGCCCGGCCCCGGCGCGTCGATACTGGTGAAGGATCGCTGTCGACGCACTACGACGCGCCAGGTATCGAAAGGGGTTTGTATGAGTTCCAGCTCGACTTCGGCTCTCGACGCCAGTGTACTGGTCCTGAACAAGCTGTTCATGGCCATTCATATCATTTCGGTGCGGCGAGCTTTCTGCCTGCTGTGCAAGGATCTGGCCGAAGTGGTCAGCCTCGAGGAAGGGCAGTTCACCACCTACGATTTCGAGACCTGGCGGGAAGTCAGCGAGTATCGCGCCAAGCACTTCCGCGCGGAAGAGGATGACTGGGTGCGCACCACCTCGAGCGAAATCCAGGTGCCGCGCGTGATTCGCCTCCTGGGCTACGAGAAGCTGCCCAAGCAGACGGTGAAGTTCAACCGGCGGAACATCTTTGCCCGCGATAACAACCAGTGTCAGTATTGCGGCAAGAAGTTCCCGACCTCGGAGCTGAGCCTCGATCACGTGACGCCGCGCAGCCAGGGCGGCCTGTCCACCTGGGAGAACATCGTGTGCGCCTGCGTGGATTGCAACGTCCGCAAGGGCGGCCGCACTCCCAAGCAGGCCCACATGGGGCTGATCCGCAAGCCGGAAAAGCCGAAGCGCAGCCCGCTGCTCAACCTCAAGCTCACCCACAAGAAGTACCAGTCGTGGCGAACCTTCCTGGATGCCGCTTACTGGTCGGTGGAACTGAAGTAGAGGCAGCAAGAAACTTGATGAACGCCGCGGCCCTCGTCGTCAGACGGGGGCCGCTTCATTGATGACTTCAAACCGGTCGCAGACTCTCGGCCAGCCGTTTCAGCCCTTCTTCGATGGAAATGCTCGGCGTGTAGCCAAGATCGCGGCGGGCTGCGCTCACGTCAAACCAGTGCGCGGTGGCCAGCTCGCGGGCCAGGAATCGCGTCATGCGCGGTTCGCCCGCCAGCCTCAGCCAGCGATGCATCGTCTCCAGCACACTTCCCGCGAAGTACGCAAGACCGGGGGAGATGGTCCGCGTTACCGGGGGCAGCCCGCCACAGGCCAGGATGCGGTTGATCAGCTCCCAGAGTGGCATGGGCTCGCCATTGGTGATGAAGTAGACCTTGCCCGCCACGGGCGAACCGGGCTCGAGTCGATCCGCCGCCAGCAGATGGGCGTCGGCCGCGTTGTCGATGTAGACCGAGTCCACTTTCTTGTCTCCGCGGCCGATGCGACGCAGCTGCCCGGCGCGGGCCCGCGCCAGGATGCGCGGCACCAGGTGCGGATCGCCCGGCCCCCAGATCAAGTGGGGCCGCAATGACACCGTCGCCAGCTCGGCACTGTTCGCATGCAGCACCTTCATCTCGGCGATGGCCTTGGTCTCCGGGTAGACGGCCTCGAAGTGTTGCGGGTAGGGAACCGACTCATCGACTCCTTCCATGTCGGTGCCATCGAAGACCACCGAGGGGGAGCTGGTGTAGACCAGCCTGCGAATGCCCAGTTCCTTGCAGGCGCGCAGGATATTCTCGGTGCCGGTGACGTTGGCCCGGAAGAAGTCGTCGCGCGGCCCCCAGATACCCGCCTTGGCGACCACATGGAAGACGAGCTCGCAGCCCGTGCAGGCGCGG
>JBFWSD010000794.1:0-4202 GCA_050248575.1 Gemmataceae bacterium | reverse complement strand
GGGGCGTATTCATGGGCGACTGGATCAGCAAGAGCGTGAGAAACAGGCCAAGGAGCGAGCCGAGCAGGGCACTGCCCACCGCCTGGGCCAGCAAGAAGCGAATCGTGCAACGCGTGTCGGCGCCCAGAGCTTTCAGGGTCGCGAATTCCTTGAGCCGCTCGTTGACCGAGGCGTGCAGCGTCTGGGCCACCACGGCCAGTCCGACAATCAGACCCAGCAGGGCCGCCGTCCCGAAACTGATGCCGATACCGGTCTTGGTCAGCCAGTAATTCATGGCCATCAGGCTGTAAGTCTGGGCATCGTAGACGGCCAGTTCGGGGACGCGTTCCTGGATGCGCTGGACCAGTTCGGGAATATCGGTGCCCGGCGCGGCCTTGATCAGGTAAAAGCTGCAATGGTCGGGCGGGATGCCGATCGCATATTTCTTGCGGGCCCGATCGAGCGTGGTGAAGACATAAGGGTTGTAGGTGAAGCCGACGATGTTCTTGGTGAAGCCGACGATGCGGGCCTTTTGCCCGTTGATTTCACGGATGTCGCCGATCTCGGGATGATTGAAGCGGTGGACGTCGCAGCTATCGATCAGGATGGCGTCGGGGTGGCGGATCATGGAGGCGTCGCCGTTTTCCATGTCCCAGGCGTTGCCCATGAGCGTGACGGGCTCGCAGCCCACCACCATGACCACCTCGAAGCGGCCGTCCGGCATGCGGCTATGACCAAACATGGCGATATAGGGCTCCGCCTTCTCGACTCCTTCCATGCCGCGGATGCGGTGAATCCAGCGCTCGGGAATGAAGTCCCCCATATCGACGTTCTTCATATGGCGATGCACGACCCAGATATCGGCTTGCCCGTATTCGACGAGCATGCAAGCCTTGCGGACGAAGCCGTGCAAGAGCGACGATTGCAGATTGACCAGGACCACGGCAAACGTCACGCCCAGGAGGGCCGTGACCAGCTTGCCCCGATCAGCCAGCATCGCTCTTATCGCCAGCAGCCACATGGAACAGACCTTTGGTTGTAATGTCTAATGAGTAATGCCGAATGCCGATTGCCGAATGCCGAATGCAAAATGCAAAATTACAAAGGGGTGAGAGAACTCAATGGGGGGTAGTTCTCCCACCCCACAAACGTGGTTGCTTGAACCTAAAACCATCTCGACCTCGATCATCAGGATCTCCCCGGATGCAATTCATTCGGCATTCGGCAATCGATTCATTCGGCAATCGGCAATCGACAATCGGCATTGCTAGGCCGTCGTCTTGTTGACAAAGTCTTCCTCGAAGGCCAGGCGGGCGCCGGAGGAACGGTCGGAGCCCCAGCCCGTCTTGACGGTATGGAAGAGCAGGCGGCGGAATTCCTTCGAGGTCAGCCAGATGCCCGAGAACACGCGGTTGGCGAAGAAGAAGCGGTTCATGGTCCGGGTGGCGACGGCCACCGTCGGCGTGGGCGTGTTCACGGCATGCCACCACCACTGCGGCGAGAACAGCACGTCGCCGGGCTGCAGCAGCGTCTGGAACTTGGGCACGTACTTGTAGAGCGGATAACCGTCTTTTTCCAGCTCTTCATAAGCCTTCTTCCAGTCGAAGAGCGTGCCCGCGTAGAACATGTCCTTGCGCGTGATCGGGTACATCCACTTGGAGAAGCGCGGATTGACGAAGGTCCATTCCTTGTTGCCATGCACCTGCACGAAGAGGTTGATGCCGTTGGTGCAATGGAAGCCGGAGCGGGTGCCCGGGCCGGACATGAACAGCTGGGTCGAACCGATCTTGGCGTGCTTGTTCGAGACGGCGTACTTCGTCAAGAGCGGGATATCGAGGGCGTCGCGCAGGTGCGGGTTGTCGTTGAAGATGTCCTCGAGGTTGCCCCCCATGAACTTGCCGCCGGCATACAGGTTGTCGACGAGCTCGGCCACCGACATGTCGCGGATGACGAGGCCGCTGGAATCGAGGGCATCGGCCTTGATGCGTACCGGGATCTTGTAGTCGCCGTAGTTGTCCTTGAACCAGTGAGGCGACCAGGTCTTCACCGAATCCCAGTCCTTGGCCAGCCCTTCGATGACCACAGGAGTATTCGAGGTGAGGTAGACGCGCTGGAATTCCTCGGCCGACAGGTGCTCGGCCGGGATGCGCGGCACCGGGCGGACGGGAATCTCGCCGGTGCGCTCGGATTGTTTCTCGATCCGCTTCTCGAGCCACTTCTGGTAGCCCAGCAAGCGTTGCGGGCCAAAGTGCCCGTACTTCGGGCCAAACAGATAGTGGCGGGCCAGATAGTACGACCAGTACAGGAAACCGGTGCCGAGACCGCAACGCGGCGCGCCCGTCTCGTCGACGAGCGACAGTTCCGGCTTGCTTGCTTCGGGCGGGGCCGCCTGCTCGAGACTCCGTTCCACGGGCTCCAGGGTGGCGTTGGCGTTCATCGCGAGTTTTTCCTTGGGGGGAGTGTTTGTTGCGAAGGGGTATCGCTGAGTCTGCGTCGATCCCCCCAGACCGGCGCAGGCAGTCGATCGTCGAGTCAGAAGAGCGAAGCCTCATGGGCTTCACGAGGAGACTGCCCGCCGGGCAAACGTCGTTTTCAGAATTCCAGAAAAAATGTGGCGGAAAAGGGGACGCAGCTCTTTTTCCCACGGACAGACAAACCTGACACGTACTTTTCCCCGGCCCGGCGCAACATTATGGGAAATTAGCCCGCTGCGCAGCGACGGGAGGTGTCGAATGAGCTGTCAACCAATGTCGCTCGGTGTCAACACCAGATGCAAAACTCGTTTGGCCACTGTGACTTGAGGCGTTTGTTTGCGCACTTTGCGCTCTTCGGGGCCGGCGTTTTGACGCAAAGCAAGGTTCTGCAATGGCTAAAGGCAATCAGAACTAGGCCTCCATTGCGCAAGCGGGGATGCTTGGGACCTTGCACACTCGAAATGGCCCTGCCAGCGGGGCTCGCTCCGCGCTGGCGAATCCTGGTCGGAAACGAAAGTCATATGGGAGTCAGCAGTTACGGCATGAGCACGCGGGCCACCGTCTGGGAGCTTGCACACTCGAGATTCGGCGATTTTCGCCGTAAATCTTCAAGCTGCAAAGGCCTAAGACGATCGCGCAACAGGCGTCGTAGTGCAAGCGAAGGTGTGCAAGCAGCCCGTTCAGGCGGCCTCGTCGCGGTCGCGCGTGAAGTTGATGCCGCGCTTCGACTGGCGGATGAACTGGAGCATCTCGGCAACGGGCAGGAAACGGCCGAGTTCTTCCTCAATGCGGGCCAGGGCCGTGGGCAAGGTCAGACCTTCGCGGAAGAGCATCTTGAAGGCTTTGCGTACGGGCTGGATGTCGGCGTCGCTCATGCCCGCGCGCTTCATGCCGATCACGTTGACGCCGACCACGGCATTGATGCGCTGCTGGATGACGAACGGGGGCACGTCCTTGGAGCTGGCCGAGCAGCCCGAGAGCAGGGCCAGCCGCCCCACGTGTACGAACTGATGCAGGGCGCTGTTGCCCGAGAGGAACACGTTGTCTTCGATCGTGCAGTGGCCCCCGACGAGTGCGCCGTTGGCGAAGATGCAGCGGTTGCCCACCACGCAATCGTGGGCGACGTGGCTGTTGGCCATGAAGAAGTTCTGGTTGCCGATCTTCGTGGTGCCGGTGCAGGTGGTGCCGCGGTGAATGGTCACGTTTTCGCGGAACATGTTGCCGTCGCCGACCTCGAGCGTGGTGGGCTCGCCCTTGTAGGCCACGTGCTGGGGCTGTTCGCCGAGGACGGCGCCCGGGAAGACCACGTTGTTCTGCCCGAGGTGGACGCGGCCCGTGATCATGGCATGGGCACGGATGTCGCAGCCCGGGCCGATCACCGCTGCCCCGTCGATCACCGCATACGGACCAACGCGGACGTCGTCCGCCAGTACCGCTTCGCCCGCAATCAGTGCCGTGGGATGGATCCGCGAGGTCGTCGACATGAAACTCCCTTCCACTTCCGTGTTCCGCGCGAAGGGGTAAACGGGGTTGGCCAGGTGGCCGGGCCAAGGTGCGCTCCGCCTCCGTGCGCAGCGATTCCTTCAGCAATCCCTCCTATACGCGAAGCCCACTGTGAAGAAAAAGAGCAGTTCTCGAAAAACCGACGCGAGGGGAGACACGGAGACGCGGAGAGGCGAGACACGGAGAGGAGGAGAGACACGGAGAGGAGAGACACGGAGACACGGAGACACGGAGACACGGAGACAC
>JBFWSD010000793.1:0-4207 GCA_050248575.1 Gemmataceae bacterium | reverse complement strand
TTGTCGGCAGTAAGCGACGATTCCTTGATTATTTTCCGTAACAATTATCGGTTTCAACCGTAGTACCTGTAGGAACAAAGTGGACAGAGGAGTGGCAATTGCCACGAAGGCTTGCTCAGGGACGAGCGTCGGTGAAAGGAATGGTGGCTGAAATGCAGGAATTCAAGACAGCAGTCCTGAGAGAGCTGGCCGATCAGCAGATCCGTTTCGCGCCGCCCGCGAAGCGCCTCGAGCAACTCTCCCGCGCCGAAAAGCTGTTGAGCGAGATCCAGGAGGGCAAGGAGTATCCGTACCAGTACGTGTGCTGGCGGATCACCGACTACCGCCCGGAGAGCCATCGGGACGTGGTCATCGGCAGTGCCGACCTGCAGCAAGACTTGTGCTCTTTCATCGCCGAACTGTCGCGTTCGATGCCGGCCATGCCCGTCGAGGACCTGACCGAGCCGGTGCTGACGCTGGAAGAGATGAGCAAGCGCTTCAATGTGTCCACCAAGACGATCAATCGCTGGCGCCGCCGCGGCCTGATCGGCGTGCCGGTGGTAAGCAAGGGCCGCCGCCAGGTGGGTTTTCTGCCCTCGCTGGTCGAGCCCTTCCTGGCCGCCAATCGCGACAAGGTCGAGCGGGGCAGCCGCTTCTCGCAGCTCTCCGATGAGGAGAAGGAAGAGATCCTGCGGCGGGCGCGGCGACTGGCCCGGCTGGGCGCCGGTTCGCTGACCGAGGTCAGCAAGCGGATTGCCCGCCGCCTCAAGCGCTCGCCCGAGACCGTACGTTACACGATCAAGAACTTCGACCGCCTCCATCCGGAGGATGCCCTTTACCCATCTCAGAACGGTCCGCTCAAGGGCGAGACCAAGGACGTGATCTATAGCTCCTATCGCCGAGGAATACCCGTGGAAGCATTAGCGAAACGATTTGGCCGCACCCGCAATTCGATGTACCGCGTCATCAACGAGATGCACGCACGGCGGCTGCTCGAAGATCCCCTCGATTACATCTATAACGAGTCGTTCGATCAGCCCGACGCCGAGAGCGAGATCCTGGGGCCCATGCCGGGGCTGGAACAGTTTGAGGCGCAACGGCAGAAGATGCATGCCCCCAAGGACGCGCCGGCGGAGCTGGCCTCGCTCTACGAGTACCCGCTCCTGTCCCGCGAGCAGGAAGCGCATCTGTTCCGCAAGATGAACTTCCTCAAGCACAAGGCCAAGCAGCTGCGCTCGCGCATCGACAGCAACCGGGCCCGCGTGCAAGAGCTCGAGCAGGTCGAAGAACTCCTCGAAGACGCGGGCCGCGTCAAGGCCCTGCTCATCAACTGCAACATGCGGCTGGTCGTCTCCATCGCCAAGCGGCACTCCGCCCAGGCCGAGAACTTCTTCGAACTCCTTTCCGACGGCAACGTCTCCCTGATCCGCGCCGTGGAGAAGTTCGATTACAGCCGGGGCAACAAGTTCTCCACGTACGCCAGCTGGGCCATCATGAAGAACTTTGCCCGCTCCATCCCCGAAGACAAGAAGCGCCGCGAACGCTACAGCACGGGCCACGAGGAGATCTTCGACGCTGCCCCGGACGTGCGCACCAACGAACAGGAAACGCTGGCCTCGCAGGAGCAGAGGGTTTACCAGGTGAATCGCTTGCTCGAATACCTCGAGCCGCGCGAACGGCAGATCCTCCGCATGCGGCACGGCCTCGATTCCGAGGAAATGACGCTCGAACAGATCGGCCAGCAGCTCAAGATCACCAAGGAACGCGTGCGCCAGCTCAGCGTGCGGGCCCTCAACAAGCTGCAATCGATCGCCCGCGAGCAGAATCTCGAGCAGTAACCAAAGGACGCGGCACGTCCTCGACCTTCGCCTCTGCCCCGCCGACTTTCCCGCCGGCGGGGTTTTTTCCACTTTCTTCGCCTGTGCCTGCACCGACTTCACGATCAGTTCTTCCACGCGTGGGCTCCAGACGGTGGGCAGGCCGTAGTACACCATGGCGCCGCCCCCTTCGTAGCCTCCTTCACGCAGCACTCGCAGCGATGGGATGTAGGCCATCACGTCGTTGGCATAGCCCATTACCCACACGGGCCCGGGCAACTCCTTCTTCAGCCGCAATGCGTAATCGACGACCACTTCGCCACCCAGCGTGACCCAGGTCAGCTCGCCCAGCCGCCAGACCTGTACCGGGTAGGGATAGTCGCCGCGCAGCGATTTCGTCTGCTCCAGCTGATCGAGCAAGTACTTCGCGCGGGCTGCCACATAGCGGTTCTTGTTCTGTGTATCTTCGATTAGTTTCTCACGCGTGGGCAGGTCGGCGAAGGGAAGCGCGATCTCTTCATAGGTCGTGCGCAGCCCGCCGGTGATGGGCTGCAAGCGCGGCTTTTCCGGCGGCGCAGGCCGGGCCAGCACCTGGTCCACCGCGTCGGCCAGCTGCTTGCCGTATTTCTCCGCCAGCTCGACCTTGCGGCGGGGCAACGGGTTTTGATCGGCGCCGCAGCCCGCCCAGAAGAGGGCCATGGCCCCTGGATGTCTCTTCTCCAGCTCGAGCTGGGCAAAGCCCGGATAATCGCCCGACCATTGATAGTCGTTCAGCACGGTGGCGTGGCAAGCATAGCCGAAGGCAACGGCTTGCAAGCGATCGTTCGAATCGAAGACAGCCAGCACGGGCACATCGTGATCGACCGGCCCCTGGAGGGCGCCGGCTTCGCGCAACTTGACCACGTCGGCTTCCTTGTTGGTGCGGCGATTGACCGCGAAGTCGGTCCGCCCGCTGCCCCAGGCCAGGTGGGCGGGCGTCAGCTTGTCGATGGCCGCACCAACCACGTCGATCAGCTTTTTCTCGAGCTCGGCCGTGTAGTCCACGACAAGTTGCTGCTGCTCCCTGTCGAGCTGATACATGGTGAACAGGTTCTGGCGGATGACCGGGCCGGTATGCGTGTGCGAGCAAGCCAGCGCGACGTCGGCGCGGGCCAGCTTGTACCGCCCCAGCAGCTGATCGCGGACGCGCACGGAAACTTCGCGGGGCAGCCCGACCACGTCGACGGTGACCAGGGCCACACGTTTGCCCTTCGCGTCTTCGAGCACCAGCGCTTTCGCCCACAGTTCGTGGCGCTTGCCCTCGGCCGGTTTGTTGCGGCCGGCATAGCCCGACATCCACATTGGCTTGCCGGGAGTGATGTCGACCCTGGCCGCGCCCGCTTTCCAGAGCGGATCGGCGGCCGACAAGGATCCGCACAGCAGCCCGACGGCCAGCAAGCTCATGATGATGCGTCGCATGTCAGCCCCTCTGGAAGAAAGTCGCGCGGGTCCATCAACAGGCCATCCTACCATTGCGGCAGCGTGGTTGCAGCCACCGACACGGTTCCCTGATTGGATTTGTGCAGCGGAGACGGCCATTGATTCCCAGCTTGCCCAGCGGGCAAGGTTCGCCCGATCGGAACGTCGGAAAGCGGACGCAACGGGCCAAGTCCCATTTCCTATTTGGCCGACCCCGGTACACTGATAGAGGACAGAAGATGGCTCTCCTGAGGAGGGATCCTGTGATGAATCGATTGTGGTTGTGGCTGCCCGTGCCGCTCCTATGTGTGCCAATCCTGGTCGGGCTGATGGGCGCGTCGAAGGCACCGGAGGCGATCAAACCGCCGCCGCCGCCCGTGAAAGTGGCCGCGGCCCCCCTCGTGGCCGAGGAGGAGATGCCGAAGCTGGCCAAGGAAGATCCCATCGCCTTCCTGGAAAACTGCGTCCGCAAGATCCAGAAGGAGATCAAGTCGGCCACCCTCACCCTGCAGAAGACAGAGCGTGTCGGCGGCAGCCTGCAAGACAAAGAAATTATCAGCGTGTGGTACAACGTCAGCCCGCACAAAGTCTTCTTCATCTGGGAAGAAGGGGCACGCAAGGCCGAGCGCGTACTCTACGTCGAAGGGGAGAACAAGGACGACAAGGGAAACAGCCAGCTCTTGGCCCGGCCGAAGGGCACGTTCATCCGCCGCCTGGTCGGCGACGTGGTGGCCCGCCAGGTCGACGGCGAGGAGGCGAAGGCCTCGGGCCGCCAGACCCTCAACAACTTCGGCTTCAAGGGCAACGCCGAACGCACGCTGGCTTCCTGGAAGGCCGCGCAAGATCGCAAGGGTCTGAAGGTCGAATATTTCGGCGAGAAGAAGATCCCCGAGCTGAATGACCGTGTCTGCTACGTGCTCCGCCGCCACAACGATGAGGTCGAGAACGACGGC
>JBFWSD010000792.1:0-4210 GCA_050248575.1 Gemmataceae bacterium | reverse complement strand
GCCGAGGTGACCCTCATTGACTTGCGTGACTTTCCGATGCCGCTCTTTGACGGCGATCTCGAACGCGACCAGGGGATGCCGGAGCACGGGGCCCGGCTCAAGAAGCTGATGAGCGAGCACGACGGCTTCTTGCTGGCTTGCCCCGAGTATAACAGCTCGATCACGGCGGTGATGAAGAACGCCATCGACTGGGCGTCGCGGCCGAATCCCAAGGAGGCCTTTCACGGCAAGACGGCCCTCTTGTTGAGCGCCTCGCCGGGCGGCCTGGGCGGCCTGCGCGGGCTGGTCACCGTGCGCTCGATCCTTGGCAATATCGGCGTGCTGGTCTTGCCCGAGCAGCTCGCGGTCAACAAGGCCACCGAGGCCTTCGACGAGAGTGGCGGGCTCAAGGATGCCGCCCAGCTGGCCACCATCGACCGGCTGGTCCATCGCCTGGTTGAAGTCACCGGCAAGCTCGTTGGTTCGTGAATCATGCCCACGTCACGCAAGATCGGCATCCTGGGCGGCACCTTCGATCCGGTGCATCTTGGTCACCTCATCACCGCGGAGCAGGCGCGTGAGCAGGCGGCGCTCGACCAGGTCTGGTTCGTGCCCGCGAGCAGGCCGCCGCACAAGACCGATCGGGACATCTCCCCGATCGAACGCCGCATCGATATGCTCGAGCTGGCCCTCGCCGGGCAGCCCGCCTTCCGTATCGACCCCCTCGAGAAGGAGAGGCCCGGGCCGAGCTTCACGGTCGATACGCTCCACGAGCTTTCCAAGAAGCACCCGGACGTCGACTTTCAATTGATTCTGGGTTCGGATTGTCTGCCCGACTTGCCCGGCTGGCGCGACCCGGTGGGGATCGTGACCCGGGCCGGCTTGCTGATCGTGACGCGCCCGAGCTGGAATATGTGGAGCGCAGAGCAGCTGCGACAGGAACTGGGACTGCCCGCCGAGCACCAGGTGCGGCTCCAGGTCATCGACAATCCCCTGTGCGACATCTCCAGCAGCGACATCCGCCGTCGCGTTGCCGAGAGGCGCAGCATCCGCTTCCTGACGCCGCGTGCCGTGGAGCAGTACATTGCAGCCCACCGGCTCTATCAGAGCTGAAGCGAATCGATGACTTGAAGTTCTGGCGCGCCGGTTTCGTCGCCGCGTGACGACCGGTAGAAGTCCGGGCGCTCATTTCTCATTGGTCTTTCGCCAGCGCAAGATTGGTTGCTTGGCCGCCTGCACCTCGTCGGGCCGGCTGATGATGCGCGTGTGCGGTGCGTTGTGCAGGAAGTCGGCGTCTTCTTCGCGAATCTTCAGGAGCGCCTCGGAGAAGGCGTCGAGGGTTTCCTTGCTCTCGGTCTCGGTGGGCTCGATCATGATGGCCTCGGGCACGACGAGCGGAAAGTAGACCGTGGGGGCGTGGTAGCCGTAATCGAGCAGGCGCTTGGCCACTTCCATGGCACTGATCTTCTTCTCGCGGCGAATCGTGCGGGCACTGGCCACGAACTCGTGCATGCAGCGGTTGCCGTAGGGCACCTCGTACTTGTCCTTGACCTTGGCCAGCAGATAGTTGGCGTTGAGGACGGCGTTGTCGGCCACTTCTTTGAGCCCGGCGGGCCCGAGCGTGCGGATGTAGCAATAGCCGCGCACCAGGATGCCCACGTTGCCGAAAAAGCTGCGGACGCGGCCAATCGACTTGGGCCGATCGTAATCGAGGAAGTAGCTGTCTTCTTTCTTGCCGACCACGGGAGCGGGCAGATAGGGAGCGAGATGCTTGCGGACAGCGATCGGCCCGGCGCCCGGGCCGCCCGCGCCGTGCGGGCCGGTGAAGGTCTTGTGCACGTTATAGTGCATCATGTCGACGCCGAAATCGCCCGGGCGGGTCCGCCCCAGGATGGCGTTCATATTGGCGCCGTCGAGATAGACGAGGGCCCCCACCTCGTGCAGCATCCGGGTGATCGTCTCGATCTGATCGTCGAACAGCCCGAGCGTGTTCGGATTGGTGATCATGAATACGGCGGCACGGCGATCGAGCTTGCTCTTGAGGTCGTCGAGATCGACCAGCCCGCGGCCGTTGCTGGCGATCTTCACGGCGTCGAAGCCCGCGATGGCCGCGCTGGCCGGATTGGTGCCGTGGGCGCTATCGGGGATGAGCACGCGGGGCCGCTCTTCCTGCTTGTCGCGGAAATAGGCGGCCGCGACCAGGAGGGCCGTCAACTCGCCATGGGCGCCGGCGGCGGGCTGCAGCGATACCGCATCCAGCCCGGCGATCTCACCAAGGATGTTCTGTAGCTCGAAGAAGAGGGCCAGCATGCCCTGCGTGGAATCGTCGGTCTGCAGCGGGTGCAGTTCCGCCAGCCCGGGCAACGCCGACAGCCGCTCGTGCCGCTTCGGGTTGTACTTCATGGTGCACGAGCCGAGCGGATAGAAGTTGGTGTCGATCGACATGTTCCGCTGCGACAGGTTGACGTAATGGCGGATGAGGTCGATCTCGCCCACTTCGGGCAAGGGAGGCGGTTCGTCGGCCAGCGCCGATTTCGGCAATAACTCTTGCGCGCTGCCCACGGGCAAATCCACCTCGGGCAGCCGGTGCGTGCGCCGGCCCGGACGACTCATCTCGAACAGAAGCTCGGTCGATTGCTGATTCATGAAGGTACCCGCTTGAGAGACATTCCTTTGGCAGTATTCTATACGCGGGCGGCCCGGGGAGCAGCGTGCGGAACGCCGATTTATTTGCGGTTCGAGTCGCTCATGGAACACGGATGAACGCAGCACGGCGAAGCCGCAACCAAGCTAACTATCCACAAAAACGCCGTGTTCGATGAAGTTCAAGTTGTGGAGCGGCGCCACTCGTCGAAGCGCTGGCCCTCCTCGTCGGTGAGGAAGCTGCAGCTGGGAACGGCAGCCGTGTAGCCGCGGAAGAGACGCATGAACTCGTCGGGGTCTTCCTGGAACAGGCGGGCCATCTCCTTGTGGCCCCGCAAGAGCTGCTCGAAGCGGATCTTGTAGATCATGATGTGCGACAGGCGCAGCCCTTCGTCGCTGATACTCTCCAGCAGCGCGCGGTCGGCGTCGGGCAGATCGGTGGCCTCGGCCAGGGCACGCTTGAGCTCGCCCGGCGGATCGTCGTGCGTGAGGGCCCGGACCAGTATCTCTTGCAGCCGGCGCAGCATCAGTCGGCTCCTTCGAAGATGCGGCGTGCCCGGCGCAGCTCGTCGCGCAGCGCGGGCACTTCCTCCGGGCCGAAAGAGCCATCCAGGCGCTCGAGGACCACGCCGCGCAAGTTCGGACAGCGGGGCCGCAAACGCTCGAACACGGCCCACACCGGTTCGGGGACCGGCCCGGCATGTGAATCGAGCCGCCAGGTGCGCTCGAGCTTCAGATTGAACTCGGTGGACATGTTGCCGCCCGCCAGGTGGATCTCGATCACCCGCGCCAGATCGAGCGGCGCCAGGTACTCCTCGAGCGGAACGTCGTAGTTGAGCGCCTGCGTGTAGGCGTTGTGCAGGTCGAGCAAGAGCCACAGGTCCCCTTCGTGGCACATGCGCGTCCAGAACTCGGCCTCCTCGCGCACGTCGCCGAAGGCAAAGTAGCTCACCTGATTCTCGAAGCCGACCAGCGGGATGGTTGGCTTGAGCGTGCTGAGACGAGTGACCACGGCCGCGCGCGACTCCGCGGTGGGCGGCAGGGGCAGGTGCAGGAACGCTTCGACGCCGCCCGCGGCCACCCAGCCGAGATGCTCGGTGTACCATTGAAAGTCGAAGCGATGCTGATCGCGGCGGATCTGGGCCAGCCAGCGTTCGAGGCGCGGCCCGTCGGCGGGATCGTCGAGCGCGGTGCCGGGCGACAGCCCGAGGCCATGGGCAACAAGCGGTTTGCCCGTGCGTTCTTGCATGATGGCGACCAGATCGGCGTAAGGGCTCTGTCGAAAGCCGCCGCGGCCATCCGCTTGCCAGAACATCTCGGGAGCTGCTTCAAAGAAATCGGCGTCCTCTTCCAGGATGGGCTGACAAAGCGACAGGTAGTGGGGATCGCCGTCGATCGGAAAGCCGACACCAAGGGGCTGCATGACGAAGCTCCACCCGCGGTTTGAAGTTGCTGTAATGTACTCGAAAAGCAGCCCTCCCAAAAGAAGCGGAGCGCCGCGGGGGCCGTTGCCCCGGCGGCGCTCCGATCACAGAGAGCGGAAGCGCTCAGCCCTCGACTGTCGCGCACCAGCGTTGCACGAACTCGT
>JBFWSD010000791.1:0-4210 GCA_050248575.1 Gemmataceae bacterium | reverse complement strand
ATCGCTGAATGGCTTGGCCTGTCACTTACCGTTGATAAGCGGTGCGATCTGCTCGCGCGCCGTGCGGGCCGCCTGGTCCGGATCATCCACGTACGGATAGAGCTCGATGGTGACCCAGCCGTCGTACTTGATGTCGCGCAGGGCCTGGATGGCCGCCTTGAAGTCGATGGCGCCTTCGCCGGGCACCAGGTGATGGTGTACGCGCGTGGCCGCGATATCTTCCAGGTGAACGTGCTTGATGTGCCTGGCCAGCCGGCGAATCGTGTCGGCCGGGTCATCGCTGACGCAGTAGGAATGGCCGATGTCGAAGTTCAATCCGACCATGGGCGAGGGCAGGTGCTTCATCAGCTCCTCGGCCTGGTCGGCGGTTTCGACGAGCAGCCCGGGTTCGGGTTCGATGAGCAGCGGCACCTGCTCCTTCTCGGCGTGCTCGATGACCGGCTTGAGCATCTCCACGAACAGTTTGAGATACTTCTGCCACGATTCGCCCGCGGGCACCGGGCCGCCCGGCTCGGTGGTGATGTTCGGCGCCCCGAGCTCCCTGGCCAGCGACAGGGCCCGCATGGTGTGATCGATGCGAATGTGCCGGTAGTTCTCATCCGGCTCGATCCAGGAAGGGTGCCAGTACCTCTGGCGGCGGTCGTTGATGGCGTTCATCATGAACGCGTTGACGTTGGAGATCTTGAGCTTGTTGCGGGCCAGCCCGTCGCGGATGGCCTGCTTCTGCTCGTCGAGCAGGTACGCGGGCCACGCGTGCGGCACGTCGGCCATGATCTCCACGCCGGCATAGCCGATCTTGCCCAGGCGGTTGACCGCTTCCTGGAAGGAAAACTTGAGATACGCATTGGTGCTGAAAGCAAGTTGCATGGAGTCTTTCAAGCAGTTTCGGGCCGAGTTGGCAAGATGCCTGCGTCTTGCAAGCGATTGCTGGCCCGGCGAGAATGTCTCCATCACTCATTCCCCACGAGGCCAACATGCGAAGACTCTCCTGCTTCATCGTCCTCACAACCTGTGTCTGCCTTCCAACCGGGCTGGCCCAGCAGCCCGCCGGCTTCAAGTGGGTGAACGATTTCCCCAAGGGCAAGTTACCCGGCCTCAAGCACGCGACGTTTCATAGCCCGTCGATGGACGTCGACGTGGGCTACTGCATCTACTTGCCGCCCGGCTACGACGACGACGCCAGCAAGGACCGACGTTATCCCGTGATCTACTGGCTGCACGGCGGCCGACCGGGCAGCGAGACCAAGGTCGTCGGCCTGGTGCCGACCATCGACGCGGCCATCCGCGCGGGCAAGGTGCCTCCCATGATCTACGTCTTTCCCAACGGCGGCGCGGTCAGCCACTACGACTATCCCAAGTTGAAGTCGCTGGGGGAAACGGCCTGCATCAAGGAGTTGATCCCGCACATCGACAAGACGTACCGCACGATCGCGAAACGGGCGGGCCGCGGCGTGGAAGGCTTCTCGCAAGGGGGCCGCGGCACGGCCCGCTACCTGTTCAAGTATCCGGAGCTGTTCTGTTCAGCCGCGCCCATGGGGGGCGGCCACCAGCACGAGAAGCGCATCGCCGAGAACAACGGCGACGAAGGTGCCTACCAGTTCGAGCCGGGCAACAACTCGTGGGACCTGGCCCGCAAATACGCCAAGGACATGAAGCCGCCCCTGCGCATCCTCGTCGTGGTCGGCGACAAGGACATGAACTACCAGGCCAACCTCGACTGGATGGAACACCTGCGCGGCCTGAAGATCCCCTTCGAGAAGATCATCGTCGCAGGAGTGCCCCACAGTTCGAAGCTGGTCTACGACAAGGTCGGCCTGGACGTGATGAAGTTCCACGCCGAGAACTTCAAGAACACGGCGAATCAGGAGCGTTAGCGGCGAGCCGAGAGCGTTAGCGGCGAGCCGGGAGCGTAAGCGACCGGAGGAAAACTCCAAACCGCAACGCGCCGCGTTCGCCACGGCGAGCCGGGAGCGTTAGCGACCGGAGGAAACGCCCGCAAACGCTAGCTCGCGGCTCGCCATGGATGGCGAACGCTGCGCGGACGTTGCGTTCAGCGGCGGAAGGTGCGTGCCTGGCGAAGAACTTCGTCGGTGGCCTTGTAGATGCGCAGGTCGTTCTGGCCGTGATAGCCGGGCGACGGGGCCACCGGGGCAATGCTGTAGGCTTCGCCGCGCGCGACCAGAGGAACGAAGTAGACGCCCGGGCCTTGCCAGCCCGTCGCCTGGGAAAGATTGATGATCTGTATAGTCTTGCTGTTCGGCTTCACCTGGTCATCGAGGGACCAGAGGTGCTCGTCGATGACGACGCGCGGGTCCGGGCTGCCGTCTTCCTTGGCGTCGATGACGACGACGACGTCGAGCTGAGAAGCCAGGAGTTGCGGGCGGGACACGACGGTCGGCCGGCCCGCGCTGCTGGCGAGGAAGATGAGGTAGCCCATCCAGGCCAGAAAGGCCGTGGCGGCCAGGAACAGACGGATCTTTGCTCCGCGCAGCGAATCGGACTGTGGAGCGGACGGCCCGGGCGTGCTGGCGGCACTGTCGCTCGTGGCGGCATCCTTGTCCGTGTCGGTCAAGCTCACTCCTCCTGCTCGAGCGTGATCTCGTAGCCGGCCATCAGGGCCTTGTCGAGATCGAAGATGTTGTGAAAGTCGTCGCGCAGGTCCTGGTCGGTCTTGCGCATCAGGTTCGATTCAATGAGGTTGAAGACGATCTCGCCGAAGTCGTCGGTGCGGTCGATGCCCCACATGTGAAACACCGTGCGGGCCATCAGGCCGAATTCGCGCAGGGCATAATCGCGGATGCCCATGACCAGTTCCTGCCCGGAAACATGGCGGGGTTCGTCCCCTTCGCCCGAGGGCAAGCGGCCCAGCAGTTTCTGCGTGTGCCGGAGCGCCTCGAACATGAAATCGTACGCTTCAAGAGCATAGCGCGGATCGCGACGAACGATCTCGGCCAGCTCGGGGTAATACATCTTCATGGACATGTCAGAATCAAACTCCAGGACGATACGGGTGCCAGAGTCACATCTCACGCACCGTCGTCAAACTTCACCTCGGGCAACTTGAGCTGGGCAGGAAAATCGGGCAATACCTGTTTGAGGCCGGCGGGATTCTGCTTGACGCCAGCCCCATCCACGAAGGTCCAGGACCGGCCCCCGTCGCTGGAAACGCCGATGTGGAAGGTTTGCGTTTGCAAGGGTCGCCGGCCCGGCACTTCGGCCGACATGGTGTAGGGATAGATTACATACCATTTGCCCGCGGCCTCCACGGGCCCTTCGGGAGTGCCCAGCTTCATGCCCTTGAGCTCGATACCCTTGGGCCTGGAGATGAGGGCAATCATCTTTTCGCGCCCGCCCAGTTCGGCAACGATCAACGGGTAGGTCAGGTCCACCGCACGACCAAAGTCCTTCTTCAAGAACGCCTGACTGAGACTCTCGGCGTCGCGACGCACATTCGCCAGCTGCTGCTCGCTGGCTAACGGCGGTTCCTGCTTGGGCGAAGAGCTGGCGGGTTTCTCCGCGCAGCCGGCAGCGCACAGCATCACGATGAACAGAAGTATGGCGCGAGCGTTATTGCTCATAGTCGCGTCAGCACTTCCTCGGCCGCGACCAGGATGCGGCGGCCGTCTTCGAATTCCACCAGCAGCTTGCGGGCCAGGATCTCCTGGGCCAGCACCTTCCCCTTGCCCTTGGCGGTGACGATGCGGCTGCCGCTGGGGGGCAACTGCTTGGTGAACTCCTCGTACACGTCGTGCTCGAAGCGCAGGCAGCACTTGAGCCGACCGCAGCGGCCCGAGATCTTCGACGGGTCGAGCGTCGACTTCTGCAACTTGGCCATGCGCATCGACACGGGCGGCATGTGCGGCATGTGCGTGTTGCAGCAGACCGGCTTGCCGCAATCGCCGTAGTCGGCCAGCAGCTTGGCCTCGTCGCGGACGCCGATCTGCCTCATCTCGATGCGCGTCTGGAACTCGCGGGCCAGGTCCTTCACCAGCTCGCGGAAATCGACGCGCTTCTCGGCCAGGAAGAAGAAGATGATGCGTTCGCCGCCGAAGAGGTTCTCGACGTCGACCAGTTCCATCTGCAGCTTGCGATTGTGAATGAACTGCTTGCAGGCCTCGAAGGCGCGCTGTTCGTTCTTGTGCAAGCGGTCGATGGAGGCGCGATCGTCGGCCGACATCTCGCGGAGGATGGTGCCGTGCGTGGCGACGGT
>JBFWSD010000790.1:0-4220 GCA_050248575.1 Gemmataceae bacterium | reverse complement strand
CCCGGAAATACTTGACCACGCTGGCGATCGGGTTGGAGGCCACCTGGCCCAGACCGCAGATCGAGGCCATGGTCATGGCCTGCGACACCTCGTTCACCATTTCCAGATCGGAACGGGGGAACTTGCCCAGCAAGATGGCCTTGATGATGTCGACCAGCTTCTGCGAACCGAGGCGACAGGGGACGCACTTGCCGCACGACTCGTTGCGGAAGAACTCGACACAGTTGAGCGCGTTCTCGACGATGTTGCAGCGATGGCCGTAGACCACGAAGGCGGCGCCCAGCATGCCGTTGAGGCTGCCCAGCGTGTTCAGGTCGAGGGGCAGGTTCAGGATGTTGTAGTTTTCTCCCTCGGGGACCTTCTTCTCTTCGATGAACTTGGGGGTGAGCAGGCTGAAGGGGATCTCGGCGGGCAGGAAGCCGCCCGACGGCCCGGACGGGGCAATGGCCAGCAAGCGCTGGTTGCCGCGCATGCCGCCCGCGGTTTCGAAGACGAGTTCTTGCACGGTCTGCCCGAAGGGGACCTCGTAGACGCCCGGCTTGTTGACATCGCCCGAGATGGAGACGAAGCGCATGCCCGAGGCGCCGTTGGTGCCGCCATCGCGATACCAGGCGCCGCCGTACTTGATGATGCCGGGCACCCAGGCAAGCGTTTCGACGTTGTTGATCACGGTGGGTTTGTTGAACAGCCCGTGGGTGACCGGGAAGGGCGGCTTGTTGCGCGGCTCGCCGCGGCGATCTTCCATCGCTTCCAGGAGGGCCGTTTCCTCGCCTTGGATGTAGCCGCCCGGGGAAAGGTAGACGTCGAGGTTGAACGCGAGGCCAGAGCCCAGGATGTTGTCCCCGATCACGCCCATGGTGCGGGCCTTTTCCAGGGCTTCCTGGAAGGCCTCGAGCTCATCGTGGTATTCGTGGCGCAGGTAGAGCCAGCCTTGCTGGGCGCCCGTGACCAGCCCGGCCAGCGTCATGCCTTCAATCACCAGGTGGGGTGTGCGGCGGAGCAACTCGCGATCTTTGAACGTGCCCGGTTCGCTCTCGTCGGCGTTGCAGACGACATACTTGGGGTCGCCAGGTGCATTGAGGACGAAGGACCATTTGCGGAAGGTGGGGAAGCCGGCGCCGCCCATGCCGCGCAGGTGCGAGGTTTCGAGCTCTTCGAGGATGGCTTTCTTGTTGCGGTCGGCCACGTACTTCTTGATCGCTTCGTAAGCGGGCTGCCCGTTGTAGGGGTCGATCTTCCAGCCCAGTGGATTGCGATCCGCATGCTGGTGGGGCAGAGGCTCACGCGCGTAGGCCTTGCCGATCAGGGCACGCAACTCCTTCTCGTTCTTGCTCCAGTAAACGTTGTCGTTGATCACGCACGGGATGGTGCGGTCGCACTGCCCCAGGCAAGACACACCGCCCACCTCGATGTGATCGGGATCGAGCTCGCGGCAGTAGGCTTCCAGGCTGCCCTGGAGGTGCGGCGCGCCGTGCAGATGGCAGGCCATGTCGCGGCACACCTTCACGTCCACCGTCGGGGGCGGCTCCAGCCGATAAAGTGGATAAAAGCTGGCCACCTCGTGCAGCCGGTGCAAGGGCTGATTGATTCGCTCCGATAGCTCGCGCAGTTCGGCCTCGGGCAAGTAGCCGCAACGCTCCTGGATCAAGTTCAGTTCCTGGATGATCATTTCTACTCCTGGGAGTAGTGAGTGGTGAGTGGTCAGCCGCCACTCACCAGTCACGGACTTCCCTTCAGAAACTGCTCGAGGTTCAAAGTCGGTTTCGGATCGCGGGCCGCGGCGCCGATGCCCTGCTTCCAGTCGGCCGGCTTGTTGCGGTGATGGTAAGTGTGGCACTCGGCGCAATCGAAGCGGGCGCCGCCCAGTTGCAGCCCGTCGCGGCGGTAATGCGGCGCGTGGCACTGCCGGCAGTTGTCGATGCCCGGCACCAGCACATCGGTCGCGTCCTTCGAGGCCAGCGGGTTCGGGCTGCCATCCGGCTTCTGGGCAAAGGCATTGGGATGGCAGACGCGACAATCGACGCCGCGATGCCGCGCGTGATTGAATGTCCCGTGCTGATACCAGAACTGCGGCACGTCGGGCCGCACAATCGCCTGGGGAATCAGCCCCTTGCTTTCCTCGTAATGATGGCACTCGCCGCAGGTCGTCTTGTCGGGGAACACCTTCATCTCTGACTGGTAGAGATAGCGCTGGGCGGCGTCGAGGCTCTTTTCCAGTTCGGTGCGTGCGTCCTTCTCTTCTTGCGTGACGTCGTTGCCCGGCACGAGTCGGCGCGGCACGAACTTCTTGGCCTGCACGTTCCGCTCGGCATAGACGCCCCACAGATACTCGGTCACCTGGTCGGGCTGAATGCCGTGCGGCACGCGCGCGGCCAGTTGTCCCTTGGGGTTGGGCTCGAAGTTGAGCGGATGGCAGCCCTGGCACTGGTTCTCATAAACGATGGGCAGCATGTAAGCACCCAGCGTCCGCTCGGGCATGACCGAGCCGGGCAACGCGGGCAAGGGCTTGTCGATCTTGAAGTCCCCGCTCGACAGTTGATGACACGAGGCACACTCGAGTTGCACCGGGGCCGCGTCGTCGCGCTGACCTTCGGGTTGCCGCTGCCGGTAGCGCTCGCGATAGTCAGACCCCACATCGGCCAGCGTCCATTTTTGCCTGGCGTCGGCGTCGAGCACCATGCCCGCGGTCATGTGCAAGGCATGATTGAATCGGAGCTTGCCCGGGTCTTTCTTGATGGAACGAAAGTCGGGATGGTTGGTGGTGAAAGCGGTGACGTTGGCGTAGGGCCCGCCCACGGGCGTAGGGGAGCCGGGCGCCGTGTGCGGGGGCAAGTTGGCATGGCACTGCGTGCAATCGTGATCGACCACGCGCGTGAGATTGAATTCCCGCCCCTGATGATCGCGATGGCAACTCGCGCAGGAGAGATTCGGCAATTGCCCGGTGTGATGGTCGGGCCCGGTATGGCAGTGCTGACAGCGGGCGTTGGCCACGTCGCGGGGCTGCCCGCCGGCAAACTTTTGAAACCATTGCTGGTCGTCGATCCACGTGCGGTCGGCGATCGGCACGAAGGGGACGTGGCACGCGTTGCAGTTGTCTTCCCAGGTGGCATGCACGGCGGCGACCGGCCCGCGGGCATAATCATAGTTCCGCGCGTCGCCCGCGAGCAGGTTCACGGCCAGCCAGGCCAGGCAGGCAATGAAGGCCACGAGCGCCAGCCGCAGCTTCCAGCGACTCATCCGGTCGGGCTGCTTGAAGTAGTCCAGCGGAATGCGGATCGCTCTTTGCTTGCCGGTCTGTTGCGCCATGTGATCTGCTCCGCAGATTGGTCCTTAGTCCGTAGTCGGTGGTGCTGACGATCACCACTCACCAGAACTTGAGTGCCACCCAGATATGCACGAACATCAGCACGACCAAAGCGATGGACAGTGGCAGATGCAGCCACAGCCAGTTGTGTAGCCAGTAGTGCATGCGGCGTTGCAGGTCGAACTGACGGCGCTGGTCGGCGAGCCCTTCGAGAGAATCGACGGCCGCATGCGCCGAAGGATCGACCTGATTGCGCAGGTCGGTGAACAAGCTGGCCGACTGCATGGGCGACACGAACAGGGTCGAACCTTCGCGCCCCTGGAGCAAGTAGGGCCGCAATCTCTTGTTGTAGAACGCGCGGAGGGCTTCGCGGCCCTCGATGGGGTTGCCGGGCACGAGCGTTTGCACGACCCGGCCCTGCACCTGATCCACCTTGCGAACAGCGCCAATGATGACGAAATCTTCAACTTCCGCTTCCACGTCGGCATGCTCTGCCGGCGAGTCCTCGTCCTTGCCACACAGCATGCGTATGAGACGGTCGGCCTCGCGGACCATGTGGCCCGCCACGCGATCCACCTGCGAATAGATGGTCTCGGCGGGCACCTGCTCGAGCATCTTGCGGGGCAAAATATTCTGAAGGATCAGCCCCCAGATGCCGCTCGCCACGACGACGATGAGCAACACCATGAGGGCGGTGCTCAGGATGCCGCCAAAGCGGAAGCCGCTGTGATAGAAAATGAAGGGGACCGTGAGCAAGCCGAGCCAGATGTGTGCCCGCATCCAGGCCTGGGCGCGGCCCAATCGCCACGAACGCACCATCTTGCGGGGCCACAGCAAAAACTCGAACAGGATCACGCCGCCGCCGAGGATTCCAAAGAAAAAGCCGATGCTGGTCGAACCGCTCGGCCACGTGCTG
>JBFWSD010000789.1:0-4220 GCA_050248575.1 Gemmataceae bacterium | reverse complement strand
CCCGACTTGCAACGGCGGCGGCCCGGGCAATCCAGGCTCACCACGCAACGCCAGGAGGAGGACCTGCCCGAGATCTGGTCGGGGGTCTTCGAAGGCAAGACCGACGGCACCTCGATCGGCATCCTCTTCCGCAACAACGACGCGCGCAGCCACGACTACAGCGACATCAAGGACAAGTACCGCCCCGGCCACGCCGACTTCACCTTCGATGCCAAATATGGCTTTCGCGATTACCGCGGCGGGGGCCGCTCGAGCGCCCGCGAGACCATGTGCCGCGTCGCCGCCGGGGCCATCGCCAAGAAATTGCTGGCCCGGGCCGGCATCCGCATCCTTGGCTACGTCAAGCAAGTGGGCGACATCGTCGCGGCTATTGCGGCGCCCGAAGTGGTCACGCTCGAGCAAGTGGAGGCCAGCCCGGTGCGCTGCCCGGATGAGGGGGCAGCCACGCGCATGATCGCCCTCATCGACGCGGTCCGCAAAGACCAGGATTCGATTGGCGGGATCTGCGAGCTGGTCGCGGTCGGCGTACCCCCCGGGCTGGGGGAGCCGGTCTTCGCCAAGCTGAAAGCCGATATTGCGCATGGACTTCTGTCGCTGCCCGCAGTCACGGGCTTCGAATACGGGGCCGGCTTCGGCGTGGCCACCCTGCGGGGCAGCCAGAACAACGATCCCTTCATCAAGCAGGCGGACGGCAAGATTGGCACTGCGAGCAACCGCCACGGCGGCATGCTCGGCGGCATCTCCAGCGGGCAGCCCATCGTTTGCCGGGTGGCCCTCAAGCCAACGAGCAGCCTGTCGAAGCCGCAGCCAACGGTCACGCGCGCGGGCGAATCGACCGAGATCGCCACCAAGGGGCGCCACGATCCCTGCTTGCTGCCCCGCTTCGTCCCCATGGGAGAGGCGATGCTGGCCCTGGTGCTGGTCGATCACTGGCTGCGCTGGCAAGCCCAGTGTGGTTCGGCTCTGGATTGACCGAACCTTGCCCGTCTCCGTGCTCTCTACTTCATATGAGGAACCAGAGAGAGCCTTCGGAGCACGACAAGAAAACCAGCCTGTTCTCACGAACGGCGGCGGCCAGCTTGCAGGCCGCTAGCCGACAGATCGACGAGATGGCCGGCCGGCTCGGGCTGAGCCGCGCCCAGCTCTCCACCATGAAAGGGCTGCTGCGCTGGGCCACCTTTCTCGGCGCGGGCCACCGCCCGCTCCTCCAGTGCCAGCTGCACGACTACCTGAACCTGATGGGCTACCTGCCCCAGCATGGCCGCGTGCTCGCGAACGCGCGGCGCAGCACGGGCTCGCTCGATGCCGCCCTGCCCCACGCACTCGAGGCCATTGCCCGCGGCGTGCTCGAGCCGGCCCGTTTCCTGGCCGACGAGCGGGGCCGCCTGCGCGGCGACCTCACTCGCTCGCAGCTCGAACTGCTCGAATCGATCGTCTGCCACCAGCGCCGCCTGGACGACACCGACCTTGGCGACCTGACGGTGCAGTTTCCCTTCCCGATCACCAGCGTGAACTTCTTCGGCCGCTTCATCGCGGGTGGCTGCAGCGAGCCGCGCAAGGCGATCCGCCATCTGCGCATCGCCAGCGGCTTCTTCGTGCGCATCCGCTCGCTGCTGGAAGGGCTGACGCACGACCGCTTCCGCTTCCTGGTGGTCCGCGCGGCGCCGACGGCCGCCGCCACGTTCAAGGACGACGAGGTGGCCCCTGGCCTGGGCCGTGACGACGCCGAGCTCATCCACGAATGCGTCAACCACGCCGCCGATTTCCTGGGCGACGACAGCCTGAACCTGGTCTGCATCGAGGTGCCCGAGCTGCCCTACCTGGCGACGCATCACTTCGAGAGCAAGGAGCGGGGCCAGCTGGCCGCCGAGATCATCGACTGGCTGATCACGGGCAACAAGTCGGGCGTGCTGCTGCGCCGGGTGGCCCTGCATCCCGAGCGCGAGCGCGATTGCCTGCGGGCCAAGAAAGAACTGCGCACGGCGCGACGCAAGCTGGCCCGGCACCGCCGCAACGCGCCGGTCGAACCGCACACGCGGCGGGCCATGTCCATCTGGGAACGCGAGGACGAGAAGCTCGAACGCGAGATCGAATCGCTCGAGACGCGCATCAAGGAAGCCAACCGCGAACGCAGCAAGGTGAAGTCGGTGCTGCGCCAGCTCGAAGAGATCGAGACGGGCCGGTCTGCCCTGCGCCGTTTTCGCGCCGAGGTGGCCAGTGCCCTGGAGCGCGGCCAGCAGATCGTCTTCAGCCTGCTGCGCACCAAGGAGCCGCTGTCCGTCTGTCAGTATCTCGACCGCGCCCTGAGCTGCGTGAGCGAGCGTCAGCGCCGCGGCGTGCAGGTCATGCGGGCAGCCTCGTTCTTGCTCAGCCCGGGGGCCGACTTCTACATCAAGCAGAACCGCGTCGGCGGCTTTGGCAGCATCGTCGATCAGCAGCTGCGCTACTTCGACGTGGCGCTGGACGAGATTGGCCCGAGCTTGCGTTTCATCCTGGCGCGGATCCTGCCCGAGAAGTTCGATCCGCAGGTGAGCATGATCGTGGACACGCTCCTGAAGCAGGTCCGTCTGCCCGGCGTGAGCGAGCGCAAGCACTTTGCCTACCTGGTCAAGGCGTGGAGCGGCCGCCGCCAGCCGGGCCCCGAGGATTACCTGGCCTACACCTTCGAGCACGCGGTCGCGTTCGACGAACGCAGCCTGCAGAAGGTGCTGCTGGTGCTGCGCGAGCTGGGCTACAGCGAGATTCCGCGCCGCTGCCAGGAGCTGTCGCGCGAACGCTTCAACCACGCGCCGGCCATCCTGAGCACGTTCGAACGCTACACGCGCAATTACCGCCCGGGCAAGCTCGGGCAGCTGCCCGCGGTCTTCCGCGACGTGGCCACCCTCAACGACTATCGCTCGCTCCGCCTCGACGCTTTCGGCATGTCCGAAGAAGTGGCCGAGCTCGAACGCCACCTGCTGGAACGCGACATCGTCTGCATCGTCGACCTGACCAACTTCCATCCCGAGCTGGCCACCGTCATCCACGACGAGAAGATCAAGGACGACGTGGAGAAGACGCGCGAGGTGTGGGGCGACTACGTGCGGCCCCACGAGCGGCTGCTGCGCTCGTTCGCCCGCCGCCTGATGGAGGGCCGCGTCCCCGCGCCCCTGCGCCACCACTCCCTGGTCACCATCGCCAAGCCCGACAAGATCGACAAGATCTGGGAGCAGCTCGTCCGCAAGTTCCTCGGCATCGACCTCAACATCACCCCCGACCTCGGGCTGATCAACAAGGTCCTGTCCGATCTCACGCTCTACGACGAGAACGTGATCCTGGTGGTCGACGCCGACGCGGTCAAGGACCTGGAACAGTACCGCCAGTTTGTCGGCCTCTTGCAGCGTTATCGCATCAAGGTCATCCTGAGGCTGCGCGAACCGCTCCCCGGGCTGCCCCAGGTGCTCATCCAGCCCTTCCTCGATGACGACATCGTCGACCGGCTGCTGGCCGAGGAAGAACCGCTGCGCCGCCAGCTTGGCCTGGAGACGCCGATCGAGCGGCCCATCCTCGAGTTTGCCTGCGGGCTGGTCAAGCGGGCGCGGCGGCCCGATCAGGACAACCTGAATCTCGTCCTGCACACGCTCGACGCGGCCGCCCAGCAAGCGCGCATGGAGAACTTCAAGTCGCTCGCCGAGCAAGACATCGCCGGCGCCGCGCCGTCCATCTTCCATCTGCCCGACGGCGAACAGATCCGCCATCGCAAGACGGCAGTCGATCGTTTCCTCGAGCGGGCCCCGCTGGAAGTGCTCGGGCAGCAGCGTGCCATCCAGACGATCGGCGCGCGGCTGAAGAGCCACGTGCTCGGCGTGCGCGACCTCGATCGTCCGCTCGCGCTGCTCCTTCCCGGGCCGACCGGCGTGGGCAAGACCGAGCTGATGATGAAGTTTGCCCTGGCCCTCAACATTCCATTCTTCCACGTGGAAGGTGCGCAGTTCTCGGAGTCGCACACCGTGGCCCGGCTGCTTGGCTCCCCCACGGGCTACGTCGGGCCCGACAAGGGCGTGCTCTACACGTTCGCCGAGGAGAACGCGGTGGCCCTCGTCTTCTTTGATGAGATCGAGAAGATGCACCCGGACGTGTACACGGCGCTGATGAACTACTTCGACGCGGCCAACCTGACCGCGGGCAACGGCGTGATCGTGCGCCGGCCCGGGCACTTCATCGTCGGCGCCGCCAACGCC
>JBFWSD010000788.1:0-4220 GCA_050248575.1 Gemmataceae bacterium | reverse complement strand
GCTGACGGCACAGCCCGTCGGTGTGCGCGGACAGGTCGGTTGCAAGGAGATTCCCAAGGTTGTCGATCGGCTGGTCATCACCAAGCCCGGCGTGTACGAGAACATCCTTGTCGACGGCAAGTGGGCTGACGGCAACCTCGTCAAGATCCAGGCCGACGACGTCACCCTGCGCCATTGCGAGATCAAGAACGGCACCCACAACGGCATCACGGTCTACGCCAAGAACGTGGTCATCGATTCCTGCAGGATCCACAGTCAACTCAAGGGGACGTTCAAGGATCAGCAAGACGCGCACGGCATCACGGGCCGCCCGGTCAACCTGGTGGTGCGCAACTGCGAGATCTATCACGTATCGGGCGATGCCTTACAATTCGATCCCGGACGGGGCGTGTGGGACAACGTGGTCGTGGAAAACTGCGCGCTGTGGACCGGGCCGCTGCCCGCCGACGCAGCTGGCTTCAAGAAAGGAGAACGGCCCGGCGAGAATGCCCTGGACACCAAGCAACTCAAGAAGCACCCGCGCAGCCGCATCGTCTTGCGGAACTGTCTGTGCCACGGCTGGGGCAACGGGCAGATCAGCACGCAGGCGGCCCTCAACATCAAGGACCACGTCGATGCCCTCGTCGAGAACTGCGTCTGCTACGACAACGATTACTGCTTCCGCCTGCGCGGCGACACCGGTGAGCGCGGCGGCGCCCGCGTCACGCTGCGCAACTGCGCTGTCTACCGCTCGAAAGTGGCCGTGCGCATGGAGGATCGCATCGAAGGGCTACGCATCGAGAACCTGGCCATCGGCGCCGGTATCGGCGCGAAGTATCAGGTGGCGGCCGGCGCGCCGCGCGACCTTGTCAACAAGGGTGAATTCGAGGCACCGCGCCTCGAGGAAGTGGTGAAGGAAGGTGTCAAGCCGCCGCCGCGCCGGTTTAAGCTCTCCGACCAGTCGCTCCTCGTGGAGACGGTCTTCGAGGATGACTTTTCTCAGAAGAGCGATGATTGGCTGATCGAAGGCCCTTTGCAAGTGAAGCTGGCGGCGGGCCGGCTCTTCTTCGACGCGCGAGAGCGCAAACCGCCCGCCGGCACCATCTGGTGCAAGCGGGCTTTTGCCGGCGATCAGGTCGTCGAGTATGTGGCCCGCATCGAAGAGGGGCCCGGCTCGACCAACCTCAACTTCTTCTTGTTCGGTTCCAACCTCGACGGCTCATCTGTCCTGGGCACGACCGGGCAACGCACCGGCGATTACGGCGAGTATCACAAACTCAATAACTACATCTACACGTATCTGAACGACAAGGACAAGGAAGGGGCCGAAGCGACACGCGTCCGCTTCCGTAAAGATCCAGGTTTCCACTTGCTGCTGCAAGAATGGAGGAAGCAGCCCATAGAGAAGGGCCGCGACTATCACTTCACGATCGCCGTGCAAGGGCCGCGGCTGCGCTTCTACGTCGATGGCCAGCTTGTCCTTGATCACCGCGAAACCGAGACGGGCCACCGTCACGGCCATCACGCCTTCCGCACATTCCAGAGTCACGTCAGCGCCGACCTGTTCCGCATCAGCCGCATTGTCTGCGAGAAGCCGTGACTGTGCGGGGAGATGAGGCGTGGCCCGGCAGACCCTCAGATCTCGTCCAGATCTACAAAGTCCTTGCAGGATTCCCAGAGTTGTAAGGAATGAAGCTCTTCGCGCAATTCTTCGGCGGTCGCGCACCTGCAGGCGTTTCTCACACGTTCAACCACGAAGCTGGCCAGACGTTCGCGAGCACGGTGAATGATCTGGCGCAGGTAGTCCGTAGCATAGGGTTGCTTGGTTTGTTGGGTCAGCAGTCTGGCAAGCCTGGCCATGCTCGCGTCGGGATGACTGCTGCGAAGCTGCAATGCGGTGTAGTAGGGAGTGCCGTGGTCCTTCTGAAAGAGGGCCAGCCGTTGCATGGCGGAGGCCACGATCGCCGAGCGCAGGTTGTCGAGAAACTCGGCCTCGATGCGTTCGTTCGAGAGGTTCTCGAAATCCACCCGTTCGCTATGTCGGGCACGCGCCGTCTGCTTGCGGAAATGTTCGGCGACCAGGTTACGCAACACCGCCTTGATATAGTCCCGGAAACGGCCCTTTTCGGGGGTTGCCTTGCTAAAATCTCCGCGGAGAAAACGCAGGGCAAACTCATCCGAGAGCTCGTTGGCCAGCTCTTCGTCCCGGTTGACGAGGGCCATCAGATACGAATGGGCCGCTAGCCAGTAGTTGATCAGGACCCGCTCCGACCGCTCGGTGGCAGCACCCGCTCGACCAATCCTCCCCACCGAGGACCAGTCGGTCTCATCCCTGCTTGGTGACGACGATGGATCCTCGTCAGGCTCGCGTTCGTGATGCATGATGCCATTCTCACTCGCGGCGAATGGCAAAGCAACCCTCAGGCTTCAGCGCGCCTTCGCTTGGTAGCCAGGAGCCGCCCAGATGCGCACGGTTCCTGGGCTGCGCGGGATCCCGTCGCAACTGGCGAGCAACTTGCCGTCCGGGCTGAAACAGACGTCGTTGACGTGCTCGGAGTGTCCCTTGAGGATCAGTACTTCCTGACCATTCTCGAGGTCCCAGATCCGGACGGAACGATCCCAGCTGCCACTGGCAAGACGTTGCCCGTCGGGACTGAAGGAGAGGCTACTGACGAAATCGCCATGGCCGATCAAGGGGGGCCGCACCTCGTGCCCGTCCTCGGCACTGAAGACGCGAATGTTATGGTCATTGCAACCGGTAACGATGTGCTGGCCGTCCGGGCTGAAGCACACACTGCACACCACGTTCTTGTGACCCTTCAACTCGAAGAGCTTGCGACCGTCGGCAGCATCGAAGACGACGGCAAAGGGAAAGATGAACTGCCGTACGCCGCCCGTAACGGCCAGACGGGTACCGTCCGGATTGAAGGCCAGGCCAACGACTTCGATTTCGGGAAACTGCCACTCGCGGACCACCTTGCCCGTGACCGTGTCCCAGATCTTGGCGGTGTTGTCCACCGAGCCGCTGGCAAGCCACTTTCCGTCCGGGCTGAAACACAAGCCACGCACGTGCTGGGTGTGGCCTTCGAGCCGCACCAGTTCGTTGCCCGTAGCGGCATCCAGGATATAGAGATTCCTGTCAGCGCGGAAGCAAGCGAGCTTCGTGCCGTCCGGGCTGAAGCGGACGGCCATCGCATGCTGGACAGCATTGGCAACGCCCAGGAGTTCTCCGGTGAGAGGATCGGACACGCGCAACGCCTCAGGACTGGCGCTGGCCAGTCGTTTGCCGTCTGGGCTGAAAGCGCAGCCATACACGCCCTCGCGACTGGTTTTGAGGACCAGAGCGTCCTGATCACGCTCCGCAGCCCAGATCTTGACGGTTCCGTCGAGGGAGACGCTGGCGAGCTTCGTGCCGTCCGGGCTGTAACGCACGGCGCGAACCTGATCGGTGTGGCCCTGCAAGCTTCGGATTCGCTGGCCCGTTGCGGCATTCCAGATCTGCACGGTGCGATCGCTGAGGGCAAGCGCCAGGTGTTTGCCGTCCGGGCTGTAGCAGATCTCGAAGAGATACATCGGCAAGGGCAACTTGAACAGCGTCCGTTCTTTCCAGGTTTCCGTGTCCCAGACGTTGACAAGGCCATTGCCGTGTGAAGCGATGACGAGCTGGCGCCCGTCCGGGCTGAAGCAGGCGTCGAACGCACCGGGCGGCCCGTTCAATTGCTTCACCTGCTTGCCGGTTTTGGCCTCCCAGATGCTGAACACATTGGGCGCATGCAGGACTGCAATCCATTTACCATTGGGGCTGAAACACAGAGCCACGGGCCTCTTGCCCAACATCGAAATGGTGCCCAGCGTCTTGCCCGATTCCGCGTCGCAGAGGGCGAGAAACCGATTGGTGAGAACCGCAAACATTTCACCGGCCGGGTTGTAGCAGGCGGCGTATGCGGGCGAGGGATACTCCAAGGAATGCAGCACCGCGCCGGTCTTGACATTCCAGATGATCGCCTTGCCCGCTCCGGACAGGCCAAGGAGCTTGCTGCCGTCGGGGTGAAACTGCAAGGAGGCCACCGTCACTCGAAATCCTTCAAGGGAATGGACGGGCTGGTCCGAGCCGAGTGCCCAGATCTGCACCTTGCCCTGCGCGTTGCCCGTGACGATCTGCTGTCCGTCCGGAGCGAAGGCGACGCAGCTCATCTTCTCTGGTTCGGTCGTGAACAGGTAGTCGTGGCACAAGCGGTTGA
>JBFWSD010000787.1:0-4222 GCA_050248575.1 Gemmataceae bacterium | reverse complement strand
CGGACCTGCCCGATCATGTCCAGGCGGCTTCCGCGCAGACGCTGGCCGCTGCGGTCAGCCCGGTGCGCTAGAGTCAGTCGGGAAACAAGTTCCATGCGCCGACAGCTACGTGACAAACGCATCCTGATCACCGGCGCCTCGAGCGGCATCGGCAAGGCCCTGGCCGAACGGGCTGCCCGCGCAGGCATGCGCGTGGTGCTCTGTGCCCGTTCGGCAGACAAGCTCGAAGAGCTGGCTGCTCAGCTCCGTGGCGCCGGGCGGCAAGCCATCGCCGCTCCGACCGATATCACCAGCCTCGACGCGCGAAGCCGTCTACTTGAAACGGCCAAGGAAGCCTTCGGCGGGCTCGACCTGCTCGTCAACAATGCCGGACTGGGCACGCACGGCCTCTTCAGCGAGAGCAGCGAGGAAGAGCTCCGCCGCGTCATGGAGGTCAATTTCTTCGCACCGGCCGAGCTGATCCGGCAAGCTATCTCGCTCTTGAAAGAAGGGCAGCAGCCCGCGGTGGTGAACGTCGCGTCGATGACGGGCCGCCGCGCCATGCCCTTCTGGAGCGAATACTCCGCCAGCAAATACGCCCTGTGCGGCCTGACCGAGGCCCTGCGCGGCGAGCTGGCTCGCTTTGACATCGACGTCTTGCTGATCTGCCCGGGCCTGACCGCCACCAATCTCGATCACAACTTGCTCCGCGACAACGGCAAGATGATCGTCAACTTCCGCAATGGCATGAAGCCGGATCACGTCGCCGCGGTGATTCTCAAGGCCATCCACAAGAACCGCACGGAAACCGTGGTGGGCTGGGAAGCCCGCGGCACGCTCCTGGCCGACAAGTTTCTGCCCCGCATCGTCGACGGCGTGCTCAAGCAGATCGTGCGCCGCGTCTACCGCTGAGGGCACATTGCCGGCGGCCCGGAACGTGTGCTATGGTTCATAAGACCATGGTGAAGTTTCCTTTCGCCTTTGTCGATGACCAGAACCCGCCCTGATCGGCTTTAATGAAGCACATCCAGTCTTTCGCTCGCGCCAAGAATTGGGGGAAGTCATGTCCGAGTCGAGCAACAGCGTCAGCGCGCGCCTGGGGTCCTTGATCGAGTTGCCAGAAGCCCGGCTTCTCGATGGCAGCGGCAGCAAACCTCGCAGGGAGCAGAAGCCGGGCTTCTTGGTCCGGCGGGGTTTCACCTTGATCGAGTTGCTGGTGGTCATCGCCATCATGGGGGTGCTGGTGGCGCTTTTGTTGCCCGCGGTGCAGAAAGTGCGCGAGGCGGCCTCGCGCAGTAGCTGTGCCAACAACCTGAAGCAGGTCGGGCTGGCACTGACCTCCTACCACGTCCAGTATGGACGTTTCGTGCCGAGTCGCCTGGCAGACTTCAAGGCCAGCTGGGCCGTGCTTCTCCTCCCTTATCTGGAACAAGAAAACCTGTACCGGGCCTGGGACCTCAACAAGGAATACTACCAGCAGTCGGCCCTGGCCCGCGAAACGACGGTGAAGGTCTATCTGTGCCCATCGCGGCGCGGCTCGGCGGGCACCATCAGCCTCGATGGGGATCGCAAGGGCGCGGGCAGCCACGTGCCGGGCACCCTGGGCGATTACGCGGGCAACCTCGGTTACGGCGACTTCGACTGGGACTCCGCCAACGGCGTGTTCCGTCTGCCCGCGCCGCAGGCCAGCAAGAACCTCACCGTCAGCGATGTTGCCGACGGCATGAGCCAGACCATCTTCGTGGGCGAGAAACACATTCATCGCAACTGGATGGCCCGCGGCCTCGATTACCAGTCGGGCTGGTGCGGGCAAGACGGGTCGATCTTCAATGGCGATCACAGCTATTCGTTGCGTTTTGCCGGCCCGGGCTTCGGCATCGCCTCCTCCGCCGAGGATCGTGATCCCACGCCGCCCCTGGCTTGCTCGACGCGCACCTGCGTGTTCGGCAGCGCCCATCCCAGCATCACCCAGTTCGTCATGGGCGACGGCCGTGTCCTCACGCTCAACAACAACATCAACACGACCACGCTCGGCTATCTTGCCAACCGGGCCGACGGCCAGGTGCCCTCGGGCTATTGATCGGGAGTCAGAGGCTACCTTGTCCACTTAACAGGTGCGCTCATGAAACGGGCAAATTCCCTCTTGGCGATTGCGACGCTCTGCTGCGTGGGCTGCAGCTCGGGCATGTACCCTGTCGACGGCAAGGTGGTCTACACCGACGGGCAGGCAGCCACCGAACTCGCCGGCGGGCTCGTCGAGATCCAGTCCATCGATGTGACGCCGGTAGTCGTTGCCCGCGGGGTCATCAAGGAAGACGGCAGCTTCGCCGTCCATACGAACAAGCCGGGGGACGGCGCCGTGCCGGGAAAGCATCGGGTGGTGATCGTGCCCCCCTTGCACGCCGGCGTGAGCGACACTCCCGGGCAAGTCGCGCCCGAGATGCTGCCCCGCTTGCTCGATCAGCGTTACTCGAGCTATGACACCTCACAGCTCGAGATCAACGTATCGGCCGGTGCCAACGAGGTCACACTGGAAGTCCAGCGGCCCGGGTATGGACAACTACCGCGCTGATCGGGGCAGAGGGCTGACGCCTGTAACAGTCAGAGGCTGTCCGGGACGCGGCGAGAAGCCCGGCTTCTCGCGTTGTCCGTGATTTTTTTCACTAGCGAGATACCAGAAGCCGGGCTTCTTGGAGTCCGGATAGCCTCTCAGAACTCACACGTCTCACCCCGATCGGGTATGGCCACGTCGTTGAAGCCGGACTGCCGCAGTCCCTCGGCGAGGGCGGTGGCCCGTTCCAGCTCGCCATGCACCAGACGGACCTTCGGATTGCCGCTCCTGAGAGGCTCGAATGCGCGCAGCAAATCTCCGTGATCCGCGTGACAGGAGAGTCCATTGAGCACGACCACCTCGGCCTTGAGGGGCAACACCTGGCCCAGAATCCGCACTTCCGGCTGGCGCTCGACCAGGCGGCGGCCCAGCGTTCCTTCCGCCTGGTAGCCGACAATCAGCACGGTGCTGCGCGGATCGTCGATATGGTGCTTGAGATGGTGCAGGATGCGGCCTGCCTCGCACATGCCGCTGGCCGAAATGATGATACACGGCCCGGGATGATCGTTGAGGGCAATGCTCTCGTGCACCGAGTCCACGTACCGGACATGCTGCTCGCCGAAGAGCTCCGGGTGCTGCTCGAAGAGCTGCAGCGTCTCGGCATTGAAGCACTCGGGATGGGCACGGAACACCTCGGTAGCGCGGACGGCCATCGGGCTATCGACATAAATGGGCACATCGGGCAGCCTACCGCTGCTGATGAGCTGGTGCAGGAAATAGACAACGGTTTGCGTTCGGCCCACGCTGAAGGCGGGCACGAGCAGCTTGCCGCCCCGTTCGAACGTCCGGCGGACGACTTCGCCCAGTTGCTCCGCGGTTTCCTCGACCGACTCGTGCAGGTGGCCGCCGTACGTTGACTCGCTGATGACAAAGTCGGCGGGCGGCAGCGGACTCGGGTCGCGGAGGATGGGCAGCCCGGGCCGGCCCAGGTCTCCCGTGAAAGTCAGCCTCTTCTCGCTGCCGTCGGGCAGTTCCATGCGTAGATGAACGATCGCTGAGCCGAGCAAGTGACCGGCGTCGGCGAAGGTCACTTCCAGCCCGTTCAAGAGGCGCGTCGGCTTGTCGTAGCGGATGGCCTGCAGGCGAAGCAACGTGAGGTAGACGTCGCGGCCGTCGTAGAGAGGCTCGATCTTCGGCTCCCCCTTGTTGCGGCGGCGATTGAGATAGTTCGCGTCTTGTTCGTGGATCTTGGCGGCGTCGCCGAGCATGACCCCGGTGAGGGCCCGCGTGGCCGGCGTGCAATAGATCGGCCCGCGAAAGCCCTGCTTGACCAGGTTGGGCAGGTTGCCGCTGTGATCGATGTGGGCATGGCTCAGCAGCACCGCATCGATTTCCTTGGGGCGGAAAGGAAACTGCCAGTTGCGGGCATACGTCTCGGCGCGGTGCCCCTGGAACAGGCCGACATCGAACAGCAACGAATGGCCCGCCACGTCAAGCCGATGCATCGAGCCGGTAACCGTGCGTGTGGCACCCCAGAAGGTGACGGTGGGACGGGCGGGGACCGAGCGCGATCTGGCCATCCCTTCATTCTAGGGGATCGGCCCGGTATAACTCAGTGTGAGATTCACAAGTATTCCGTGAGTGAACGGGCCATGGGCTTCCTCGACTTTCTTTTCGGCAGCCGGGCAACTT